>CANQAC010000056.1 GCA_947589345.1 uncultured Akkermansia sp. | reverse complement strand
ACTGCTGTACATCTTTGCTCTTTTTTTGACACAAAGATATCTCGATTCCTCAATATGCCCTTTTTTGACCACTAACAGAAAATCGGCCAGCCGGCGTGGGCTGCAATACGACAAGAAGCGTATATACCAGGAAAGAAGCATTAGTCCATATTATTTTTGAAGAACTTGAAAAATGTTTTTGATTAACGAGTTCAAGTTGAATATAGCTACTTAGTATTTTCCTTGGAAATCCAGAATATGCCGCGCAGCATATCCATACGAATTTTTAATTCAAAATACATATAGATAATGATCCATACTTTTTCAACAGATATTTGGAAGAATTTTCCTGTTTTGCCCACATTTCCAATCAAGTTGCTGTAATAGAGACGTATCCAAATCTATATAAGATGGCTTCGGATAGCCATTTTTGGTCTCGTCCTCTATCTCGTACCGTACCTTTATCCCGCCTTGCGCGGCAACCTTTTCCGCCATTTCTGCAATAGAACAGTACGTGCTTTCATTTGCGGCATTATACGCCTGCCCCGCTTCGCCTCTCAACAACACGGTTAGGATCGCCGTCACTGCATCTGCCGTATAGAGATAGCTATGTTCTGTCTCGCCTTTGGTTTTCAATACGATGTCCCGCTTCTCGGCCACACATCTCGCAAATTCAGCAAACACCCGTCCGTCGTTATAGTTGACTCCAGGGCCGAAGGTCTGCGTAAGTCGTACCGACATAACTGGTACCCCGTATTCCTTTGCATACGCATAACATAAATTTTCACATTGTATCTTCGATATGGGATAACTGTTTCTTACATTGAGCGGTGTCAGTGCTCCGATTTCATTTTCTGTAACCTTATGTCCTTTCTCCGGATAACCATATACCTCCATGCTCGAAAGATAGACCATCCCCGAGACCGCTTTCTCTTTCGCCAACCCCAAAAGATTCGCCGTCCCCTTCAATGCCGTCATTATCGTTTCGACAGGTTGTGTGATATGTGCCATGCTGGCCGTCTGACTTGCCCCGTGTACGATATAATCGACCGTATTTTCGATTCCCGGCAATTCCTCGACTCTGCCGAAAATCAATTCAAGAAAGGCATCATTGATATGCTCCTTGAATCGCTCCTCAGCACGAGCCATATCCCGTACAAGCGCAAGGACTTTCAGATTCAGCGTCCGTTTTTTATTGGCGTATAACAAGGCATTGACAAGGGTATATCCTATCAAACCTGTCGCGCCGGTGATAAGAATCGTCTTGTTTTTCAATCTGTCCCACGGAATAAAATCTGCCTCACAGATATACTCCATGTCCCGCATGATTTGTTCTTGGAGCCCCATAATCAATTCAGAATCCAAAGATTTGCTGGTTTTCATGCACGTCCACCATCGCCTTGAAGATGAAATAGTCGGTTGGCGTCGTTATCTTGATATTTTCAGCGGGACCGCTTATGGTATGCAGTTTATACCCGTAATGGTTCATCATTGAGCAGCTGTCTATAAAGTCGTGCCGCCCTTCCTGCACCGCACGTCTGTGGGCTGACAAAATATCTCCCAATCGAAAACTTTGGGGTGCACGGGCAATCAAGGAATCTGCACGTACCGGAATATCCAACCTTCCGTCCTTACGAGAAACGATAAAAGTCTCCGTTGCCGGAACGCAAGTAATGCACGACCCGAATTGTTCCACGCCTGCGATGTTATCGGAAATCGTTTGTTCAGTTATTAATGGGCGCACGCCGTCATGAATCAAGACGGTCGTTTCGTCCGGATATCGCCCGGCAACATCCTCCAAACCAATCCGAATGGAGTCTTGGCTTGTTTCTCCGCCCTCAACGACATCGACCACCTTGGCGATTTCAAATTTACGAAGCATTTTCTGCAGATACGGAATCCAATCCCGCAAGCAGGCAATGACTATTCCGTCGATTTGCGGATGATTGTCGAACAGTTCAAGCGTATATATAATAATGGGCTTCCCTCGAAATTCAAGGAATTGTTTCGGTCGGCTTCGCGTATTCATCCGTTCTCCGGATCCGCCGGCAAAAATTACGACGATATTATTCATCTTCAAATTCATCTGATGCTCTTTGCGATACTTGCATGTACCCTTTATTATATTTGAAACCTAATTCAATGTGCATCGTTCCAAAATTTGAGAAAGATACTTTATCACCTTTTTTGTCATGTATCCTCTGAAATATCATTCTGGTTGTGTCACATTCATAAACAAGAATTAAAGTTTGCCTTTGATTATTTTGTGGTAAGGATGTGTATATGCCTCTATCCAATTATCTGTTTGGTTCTAAAGATCATCAACTATAGTCGAAATGATAACGGTAACGACCAATCATTTTCTCAGCAGGCATTTAACTACATTAACCAATTTTGTCCATATATATAACAGACATGGTGTTCTGGCATAAATCAGATATAATACAATACGGGAATAAAGCGGAAGCCGCGAGACATCATAGCGCTTCCGCACCTCCTGCCAAACGCTGTCTTCCGATATATGGCGTAACTGCCGTATCTTGCCGGAGGAACAGGATGCAACGAGAGACAATATATACCAGCGGGTAGAGTGAATAAATATGCGATCAATACCCTGCAAATACAGCGTGTCAGAATCTAAAGCCGACAAAGCATGGTGCACATCGCGATATTTATCATATTTTCCTATGTCGAATGAATGGGAAACAGAGGCACCGTTATAACAATAATGGTAATAACAAACAGGAAGCCAAACTATATTACTGCATCGGAGAGCAAACTCAGTTCCAAATAGCAAATCTTGCTGTACTCTTTCCGATGAAAATCTGATATGGTTAGTTTCTATGACTTTCCGGCTGCGTATCGAATTAAACAGACCTATTATTTGTTCATTGCCTACAATGTCTGAGCCATTTGGATGGAACGATACATCACGAGACAAACAATCTCGCACGAAAGTTCCGACTGATGCCGTACCTTTCCATTGCATCCTTTCAGGGACTGCAGTCCATTGCTCCCAATAGCCATACCGGTTCTCGAAAAACGTGCCGAAAACAACAATGTTGATGCTATGATCATGCTCAATTTCCTCGTATGCGGCACGATAGGCATCGGCATCTATCCAGTCATCGCTGTCGACGAATGCCACGTATTCTCCCTTGGCGATATCCAATCCCACATTCCGGGCAGGCCCCTGCCCGGAATTCCGCTGATGGATGACCTTGATGCGCGTATCCTTTGCCGCCCATTCATCGCACATGGCCGACACCCTGTCGGGACTCCCGTCATCCACCAGAATGATTTCGATGTCCTGCAAAGTCTGGTTTACGAGCGATGCCACACATCGGTCGAGCCATTTTTCCGTCCGATAACACGGCACGATAACGGATATCTTCGGGATTTTTGATATTATTTTTATATGATTTGCCATAATGTTTTTCATCCGATTATCGTGTTCCTTCATTCACGTAATTGTCATCCGGATTCGTCTATTCAGGCCTCACATCAGTTCTGTACAAAAGATTCTATTCTGCGTTGATTACGTATAATCATTTTTTCAACAGATATTTCGCGCAATTCGCCAACCTGGCCCACAGATACAGCAGACGGGGTGTCCGGGTATAAGTCAGATACAATACGATACGGGGATAAAGTGGGAGTTGCGAAGCTTCGTAGCGCGCCCGCATCTCCAGCCAGATGCTGTCTTCCGATATATGGCGCAACTCCTTAATTTTATGAGGATAACTAGATGCAACGAGAGACAATATATATGCGGATACTTTCAATAAATATTCTGTCGATCCCCTGCAAATACAATGGATCGGAGTCCAAAGCCGACATGGCCCGGTGTACATCGCGATATGTCGTGTATTTTTCAATGTTGAATGTATTACAGGTAGATTGTTTAATATGATAATAATGATAATAACAGGCGGGAAGCCAGACTATATTGGTACACTGAAGTACAAATTCGGTTCCCCAAAGCATATCCTCCTGTACCCGTGCCGTTGAAAATCTGATATGGTATGCTTCAACAAGCTTCCGCCTATATATCGAATGCCATATATAGACAATTTCTTGCGAGAGGGCGTTACCTGAATAACCCACAGGGCGTTCCAGGCATTCCAGCACAAAGGCTCTGACTGTTGCCGCACCCTTCCACTGCATCCTCTCCGGAACAGTATGCCGTACCCAGCGGCCTCCCCACCTGTTCTCGAAAAAAGATCCAAAAAAAACGATGTCGATGCCATTCTCCCGTTCAACTTCTTCGTATGCGGCACGGTATGCATCGGCATCAATCCAGTCATCGCTATCGACGAATGCCACGTATTCGCCCTTGGCAATGTCCAGTCCCGCGTTCCGGGCAGGTCCCTGCCCGGCATTCCGCTGATGGATGACCTTGATGCGCGTGTCCTTTGCCGCCCATTCGTCGCAGATAGCCGGCACCCTGTCGGGACTCCCGTCATCCACCAGAATGATTTCTATATCCTGCAAAGTCTGGTTTACGAGCGATGCCACACATCGGTCGAGCCACCTTTCCGTTCGGTAACACGGTACGATAACCGATATTTTCGGCGATTCTGATATCATCTTCCAGTCTTTTATCCAATATTCGATAATGCTTTTGTCTGATGCCATATTCCGGTCCGTCTCTTGGCTCGGGCTGCCCTGTCGGTGTATCTTTCAAAAAAGTATGACAGATAGTCGCTGTAACAGAATATTGATATGTTCGTGAAGCAGTTGATCAGAATCGACTCGTTCATGCCATAGATAAAGTACCCTACCATCAGGGCCGCTTTCACCATCCGGCCAGTATTGCATAAATATCGGATTGACGCAGTTGTGACTACGATCCACAGTATCGTAAATACGACGCCTTCGGTAAACAGCATGTCGATATACGAATTGTCCAGAAACATATATTCTCCACCTACGTACCCTCTGTTTTCCGTGTATTGGCCAAAAAGCGTTATAGGATATCGTGTTATATATTTCAATCCCAAGGCTAAACGATTGTTCAGCAAAAGGTTCAACCATCGCAGGGATTCAGTTTCCCTATAGAAAAGGCTCAGCAGGAAAGAAACTGCAAAACAAATGATCGGTGTACAAATGCAGATAGACCTTACTATCTTATTCTTAGAAATGCTTTCTTTCGTTAGGACATACATGATCAGCCACATGGCGCTTCCCGCCAGCAATCCGCCGCGACTGTCGGTCAGAAGAAAGACTGCGGCATTCAGCACGACAAGCATCCCTATTCTTTTCCCATTCATGCGGTCAGCATGAAGGAGCGCATATAGCGCACATAACGCCAGATAATTAATATGCAGCACATTATGCCCATTATGTTTTCCCTCCCTCCATAGGATATGCTGCCAATCTATCGTGACATCCGATGCATTGTACAGACAATATAGCCACACGAATATCCCGCTCCATAGACAAATCCTGTAAATTCTCTCCTTTGATCCGACTTTGGCGAGTGCCATGAGCATGACCGTGCTCAGCAAGGGGGCTGTCCGTCCGCCCGATACGATGATGGTGCAGCACAACATGAGAACGGCCCCGAACCACGCTATCTCCGGATAGCTGTATTTTATGTTTGTCGATAAGAGAAAAAAAAGGGCCATACATATCGCACCGACCATATCCAGCATCAGGTTCCCCCTTATCATTCCGAAACTTTTTATAAAAAATATCGGGAGAAAATATGTGAGGAATATCAGTTCATCCCTTTTAAGCTGATATTTCATCTGTCCATTCAGTTTCTGACGACATTTCTTAGTCTGTCGGCCATAAACACGGCCGGAAACAATGCCAACGCCTTGACATATCGGAGCCGCGTGTGTCTCTCGTTCAGGAACCGGTATGCCGCCCGAAGATGCAGCCTGTCGACTATCGGCGGATAATAGTCCAGGCTTCCCCTGCCGGTCTGGGATATGAATGCTCCGCACGTTATCCCTATGCCCCCGTATCCGCTATCTTTCAGCTCCACCAGAAACTCCTCCTGCAATACCGATCCCATGCCGGCTATCACATAGTCCGGCTGCAATTTCAGAATCGCATCCCGTACTCGGACGCGGTCTCCTGCCGAACCGAAATATCCGCTCCAGCAGCCCGCAATCCGGATCCCGGAGTAGCGCTGCTTCAGCAGACAGGCAGTCCTTTCGGCTTCATCTTCTTTTCCTCCGACCAGACATATCGTTTCCCCATTGTCACGGGCATGACGGAACAAACCGTCGGCCAGGGATGTCATATCGAAGGAGCGACGCCTTAGCCGCTTCCCGTAAAACAGACGGACGGCCAAAGCCAAAAGCTGACCGTCCAACATGATGCCGTCGAAACGCAAAAACAGACTGTTGTTACGGGCTTTCAGATATGAAACGGGATTCAGAAAGGTATATAGGGCGGAACTTCGGCTGTACAGGATGTCCGGCCGGTCACTCATGGACTCAATCATTTTGGCTGTCAATCCACTGACGTTCACAACGGTATCTTTACAAATGACTCTTAATCCTGGCTGCAAGCCGGGGATATCGTGCAGCAAACGGAAGCCACAGACGCAACGAAAGCCTTTTCCATGCTGGCTGCCATGAAGACGCATAGTGATGAATGCAGCAGGTGTTGTCCGTCATCGTGAGTTTCCTCGTCACGTAATCAAGTGGACAAAAATATTCCGGAGGATAGATGCGGAATCCGCCTGCCGTCTCGATGCTCCCGTTCCCATAGAAGCCATGCATAGAAAATACATCCGTAGCATACTTCCCTATCACGTTGTCTGCATCGGAGACATAACTCCGTCTGAAATCCTGTCTGACATATACTTCCAGAAGCTCTCCTATTACATCCATGCCGGGATCGGCGCCCATCCCCAAGCCGGGATTGACCATGAGTCCGGAATTCATACGTTCGCTTCCCGCAAAAGGCGCGTCCGCTCCGGGAAAGAGCCGTACCGCTTCGACATCCGTGTCGAAATACACACCGCCATAGCGGTACAACAGGTCCAGACGGGCGTAATCCGATACGAAGGCATATTTCCCGGCCGCGTATGCTTTCCGGGTGTACGGAATCCGCCCCACATCATAGTTCGATTCATCCCACCTCCGTATCTCATAGCCGGGATAATATCTTCGCCATGACTCTATGCACCTCTCCGCCAGTTTCGGTAATGGCCGGCCTCCGAACCAGCAGTAATGTATTATTTTCGGCAGCATCGTTTTATCATGAAAAGCCATCCCGCAGCTACTGGAAGCAGTATTCGCGACAGCAACGGATACGGCGTCGTACGGACTGCCGTGCATGCGCGGATCCCTCTGACCCTCTCGAGGGCCAGATATCTCACCGTATCGGCAATATGGCGGGGAGTCAGCCGGCGATGGCGCCAGATCCGGTCATGGAAACACAAGGCCGAACCTCTCGGGTTTTCCACAAGGTGGCTATGCCAGTTCCTCGTATAACCATCCTGCTCATACCGGCAGTACATGATATCTTCTTCCAATACCACTATTCCGTATCGGTCGCCTATCCTGTTATAGATATAGTCTTCCGGTATATATTTCTCCCCGGCATATATCGGAAACGGATATTCTCTCAAGATGTCCGTTCGGAAAAACAAGGCGGTTTCGCCCCTGTATCCATACAAAAGATCGGACAGGGAAACCTCTCCCGCACTCCCGAATCTCTTATGAGGGATCAGACTCCCCGAAGGGTTTATCATCTGCCTGTGTCCTGCCATTCCGCATATATGCGTACGGTCCCGACAGGATTTCCACACTGCGAGTGCATTTGCCAGTGAGCCTTCTACCAAACAGTCATCCGAATCCACGCACAGGAACAGTTCCGTATCGCATACCCGGACTCCGACATTATGGGCGGCCATTTTGCCAGAATTCTCCTGACGCAGATAGCGGATGGGGATAAGGTGCTCCTGCCGCCATCGGGCTACCAGCTCCGGCGTTTCATCTTCTGATCCGTCGTCCACGACAATCCATACAAGAGGTACTTCCTGCTTCAAAAGACTCCTGTATAACCGTGGCAGAAGATGTGCGCGGTTGTATGTAGGGGTAAAAACGGATAGCGTCATCCTATCGCTGCAATGGCAAGGTCCATTCATACGGCAGAATAACGCAAAAGCTCCGACATTATGCGGAACTTTTGCGTTACTTTTTATTATCAGAACCTTCCGGTTCCTTTTCCGCCGCGGCGGCTATTCCTCGGCCACGGCTTCGATGGCTTCCGACAGCAGGCCCTGACGGCGCCCGGGCACCTCCTTCGTCAAAGCCCCGTCCCTGTCCGCGATCGTTATCCGCACCACGTCGGACTCCCGGAGCCGCTCCGCGACCGCGTCGTCAAGACGGAACTCCGCGTTGTACCATTCCCCGGCGCCCCAGTGGTCGAACCCGCCAGCCTCCGGACGCAGAACGACGCTCCCGCCGTCCTCCAGCTCCAGCGTCAGCCCCGGAACGATCACGTACAGCGCCTTGTTGTCCAACGTCGTGTACACCTTCAGCCCATAGCCACCGTCCGCGTACCGCACCGCGCGGAACTTGAACAGCAGCCTCCTCCCGTCTTCTCCCTTCCGGTTCGGCAGCAGCTCCGCCGTCTTCGTCTCCTCTCCTCCCTCGGCCGTCCTGCGCGTCCCGATCTCCCATGCCGACGCCTTCGGCCCCGTCCATATCATGAGCAGGCTCATCGCCATGCCCGCCAGCTTTATTCCTTTCATGTCTTTGCCCTCTTTCTTTTTTTGTTTCAGGTTCCTTTCCCCTTTCCGGTCCCTTTTTTGCTTTACTTTCCTTTTCTTTCCGCTCCAAGCCCTACTTCTCTATCACGTAGATGATCTTGATCCGCGCGCACCTGCGGAGCTTCGCGTTCAGCTCGCGAGTGCTCGCGTCATTGACGATCCCGATCGGCTCGGACAGCGTGTTCAACGAGAAGTCCCCGTCGGACACCCCCTCGAACTTCCCGCTCTCCTGAAGCCACTTGATCGCCGACAACGCCCTGTAGTGCGACAAGGTCCTGTTGCGGTATTCCCCCACGGCCTCCGAATCCGGGCCAGTGTAGTTGTCCTGGCTCGTCGCAAGCCCCTCCGCCTGCACGTGGAGGATCCTCCCGCTCTCGAGTATCTCGCGGATCGCCGCCACCGCCTCCGGGTCCGCGCATTCGGACACGTACCCCTCGTCCCCGTAGATCGCGGCGTACACGTCCGCGAAGCTGTACAGCTCCGACCCCTCGTCCACAGGCATGTTGGCGCGAACAGTCTCCAATCCCATGTGGGCGTTCAGCCCGTACGACTTCGTCTCCCTGTAGTTCTCGGGGCTCAGCAGACGCTGCGTCCGCGTCTCGTCGTCAACCCTGTAGTGCCAGGTCTTGTTACCCATGTAGATGGGAGAGTAGTAGTATCCGGCAATCCCCGCGAACGACTCCATCGCGCCTGACTCCATCGGCAGCGACATCGGCTCCCCCGTCATCTCGTATCCGCGCACGACCCCCGTGGGGTTCTCCGTGAACGTCGCGCGCTCCGTGGGGATGTCCTCCGTCTTCTCCCTGCGGAGGTTCACGCCGTCCGGCGACACCTTCCCCCTGAACCGACGCTGGGTGTAGATGCCTCCCGCAAGGTAGTCCATCGAGTTGACCTCCTTCCCACGTACCACAGGCGCGTCGTCCCGTCCCGAGTAGTTGTTCGGATAGAACACGTAGAACGTGAACGTCCTGTATTCGGGGCACTTCGACTGTACGATGACCGGCGCAGGAACGATGTTCACGAAGTAGTTCACGCTCCCTCCGGGGGTAAGGCGCTCCCACCCCCTCGCCTTGAAGTAGTACGTGGCGCCAACCTGCAACCCCATGTGGTAGTCCCACCTGTGGCCAGCGATGGGCGACATGTCGTAGTGCGTCTCGTAGAACCGCCCCCGCAGCTTCGCGTCAAGCGACCACGACTTGCTCCGGCTGAAATAGCGGCTGTAGCGCAGCTCCACGTTCCCGTACCATTCGTTGTGGGGGCCGCCGTACGGAGACCCCCAGCCCGCGGGCTCCTCGAAGTGGTGGATCCCACCGAAGCCCGCGACGAACTTGAACTGGTTGAACAGCTCGTCCGAGTCGTATCCCTCCCACCCGCGGAAAAGCCGCGACAGGTTGATGACCACGTTAGAGTTGATGTCCCACCATTTCGTCTTCAGCTTCCAGTACGCGGTCCCGTCGGGACGGTGGTACGGGCCGTCCTTGCTCCCGACGGCATACGGAGTCCACTGCTCCGTGTATCCATGGGACGACCCAACGCCGCTCTGCAGCTCCAACCCCCATACCGGCGTGAACCATTTGCCCACGCTCAGGTTGATGTCCGGCGACAGGGTGCTCCTGAACGTCCCGTAGTCGCTGTAGTCCCCCTGGAACGTGTGGATCCCCACGTCTCCCGACACCCACCAGTTGTCCTTGAACGGGTTCGTCACCACTCGCACCCTGTGGTCGGTCGGCTGGTGGTTCACCACCTGCTCGTACGGCAGCCTCTCCGCCACCTCGGCCGGCAGGGAGTCCCGCTCCACGCGGCGCCAGTCCACCCCGCTCAGACCGTTCGCCTGCCCCAGCGCCTGGACGGCCAGGGCCAGTCCCGCCAGCGTCATGTACATTCCTTTCTTCATTGTCTTGTCCTTTTTTGTTGTTTTGTCTGTTTTCGTCTTATTTTATTCTGTTTCGTCTTGTTTCGTCTTTGTCCCCTCCCGCCTTGCCGTCCCTCCGCCCTTCCTTCCGCACCTGCATTTCCGCGGCAGGAACAGCACCGCCGCCGTCCTCGCGAGCACGTACGCGTCGAGACGCGCGCTCCCGTGGTCCACGTACCACGTGTCGAAGCGAACCCTGTCCTCCATGTCACGCAGCTCCGGCGTCTCCCCTACGTAGCCCAACGCCTGGGACAGGCCCGTTATCCCAGGACGCACATCCAGCCGGTGGCCGTAGCCCGGGATGAGCTTTCCGTAGTACGCCGTGTGGCTCACCATGTGGGGACGCGGCCCCACGACCGACATCTCCCCCTTCAGCACGTTCACGAACTGCGGCAGCTCGTCCAGGTGGCTCCCGCGGAGCCAGCGCCCCACCTTCGTCACCCTCGCGTCCCCAGGCATGCTCTGAAGCACGTCGCTCTCAGCGTTCTCGACCATCGTACGGAACTTCAGGCACGTGAACTCCCGCCCCAGCCGCCCCGTGCGGCGCTGGCGGAACAGCACCGGCCCCCGGGACGTAGCCTTGATAGCCGCTCCTATAACCATGTACGCAATCGGCAGCACGGTCAGCGTCACCACCGCCGATGTCGCCATGTCGAAAAGCCGCTTGGCCCTCCTGTATCCAGCGCTCATCCTCCTGTTAGTGGTCAATTTAGGGCGTCCAACAGTATACACTCGTCGAGAGACGTTTGCCCATGTTGTTTTTCCCCTGTT
>CANQAC010000055.1 GCA_947589345.1 uncultured Akkermansia sp. | reverse complement strand
ACTTTCCCGTCTTTCCAGCTCCGGGCATGACTATCGTCAGCCCACGTGCCGTCATCTCCTCCGGTCCATAGCATGCCGCCCGATGACCACACGAGCTTGCCTCCATCGACATGAATGTCCGCGTATGTGCCGCTGGAATCATTCTCAACGGAGAAAGTGAAAAACTCGTCCCAATCTTCAGTCCAATAAGTAAAGAGCTCGATAGTGTCGGATGCTCCACCACCCATGAAACTCAACGTCAACTCAATGGCAAGTTGTTGACCAGAGTCGTCCGACAACGCCCCTGAGGTGAGCGTAATCTGCTGACCACTCTTATTGAGCTTGATCTTGCTCCCCGTCTTAAAACTCAACTTCCCCGTAAGATCCAGCGTGCCGGACTTCACATCAAGGACGGAAGAAGAGCCAAGAGTGATATTCGTGAACTGACCGCTGATTCCTCCATTCAGAGTGAGAGACGCAGAATCTCCCAGCGTGAGCGATCCCGATGTCCCCTCCAATTTACCCGCGACTGTGTTGCTGGACGACGTACCACTAAAGATGGCGTTGCCCCCGGCAAGAACGACGTCTCCGTTGAAAGCCATCCCCCCTCGGAACTCCATGTCGCCCTGCTTAATTTTAAGCGACCTACTCAAGGTACCGCCATCCGTTATTGTGAGCTTCTCTTCCCCGGTCTTTCCCATGCCAATGCCGTCGCCTATCTCAAGTTTATCTTCATTAAATTTGAGACGTTTATAAAAATCAGCGAGAGTCTGAGATACCTCGTTTCCGATGTTGAAAAGCACGTAGACAGTGGACTGGACTTCATCCATCCGGTTGATGTACGCCTTACTCACGTTGAAATCAACGGTCTGGAAGGAATCCAGCTCCAAATCACCTCCTAGAACGAGCTCCATAGTCGCATCCGCCTCATCTGAGCCCCAAGCCATGTTAATTGAACCGATCTTGCCTCCTTTTTGGAGCGTGAGCGTTTTGCCCCAGTGCGTCACCCGTCCTTCCCCGCTGAGTTCCTCTGTCAGCGTTAGAGATGCTCCGTTCCTGATCTTCAGTCCGTTATCGGTTGCATTGGTTACACTGGCTCCTCCTGCCGTCACGATAACGCCAGCACCGTTCAAATCCATCCCCCCACTTCCATCGACGATCAACTTACCGGTCACCGTGACGCTTGTTCCTACGGCAAGAGAACCTTCGGTCTCAGCAGCTAGATTTCCCCCTATGTTCCAACCAGAACCGGACAGTGTGATGCTATGCCCGGTTCCTCTTACTTTGAAACCTACATCTGTAAATTCAAAACTACCTCTACCTTCACTGCCGGCGAAGGAGTTACTGTTCTCCATCACCACATAAACATCCTTTTGGGTGTTCACTGCATCCTGCGTACGAGAGAAGGTAGCCGCGTGAGCTTGATTATTAAATACAAATCCATCCGTGAGGACAAGGTCATCCCCAAGGAAGAGCTTGGTACGCCACGATACATCCAATTGCTTGAAGGTGCCTCCTTTTTTCAGCGTGAGTTGCGACGCGCTGTCTCCTACCTGGATCCCGGAACCCCCACCCCACACCGTGACTTTGCCATCCACGATGAGTTTCTCGCTAAACGTCAGATCACTCTTTGAGCCGGACGCAAAGGTCATATCTTTGGCGACATGCACGTTCGTTCCCTCACTGAACGACACGTTGACGGCGATGTCACCACTCGACTTAAATTCCTCCAGGGTGAGCGTATGATTCCCAGTGAAGTTGTACGTCGCACCTGCCTGCGTGATTTCAAGCTGAGCAGCACTCACGTCACCTCCAAGCGTCACCGTGTGCTCACCGGAGGTCGCCGTAAATTGCACGATGCCTCCGTTTTCCCATTCTCCGCCAGTCGTCCATCCACCATCCTGCCCCACCTGCCAGGTGAGATCCGATGCCCCATCATACGTGTAGCTCTTGCCCGTCGCGGAAATTGTGACATAGCCTGTGCGGCCGGTATCCAATAGCGCTGCCTTTCCAACACCAACCCCTTGGAAATCGATGTAGTCACTCCAATCTTCTTGATGAGATGTGAGCCATGAACCAAACAGTGCTGATCCGAATAACTGAAATTCTGTTTGATCGGTGTATCCGGTTAAGTTGATTGTCAACTTGCCTTCTCCACTCTTGGTAATTTCGGAAAAATCCAGCAAAACTCCGCCATTGATACCGATTGTGATGGCGGAACCCTCATTGTTCACCGTGATCGTCCCTAAACTGAGCGTGATGGTTTCACCGACTTCCGCGCCACGCGTAATGGTAGCGCTCTGCGCTTCTTCCGCAAAACTGAGAGCCGAGACTGACAGATTTTTGTGCAGCTCCAGCGTTCCGGTACCATCAAACTTAAGCTTCGCTGTTGCACTGCCCGTCGTCCCCTTCCAAATGAGTTTGCCTGTATCGGCGGAGCCTCCGGTTCCTCCTACCTGGATGGTGCCGGTACCCTCCAGAAGGCCATCCAACTCTAGCCAATCCTCCGACCATACTGACTTTTTGTACACTTTGAGCGTAGACCCATCGTCCAGTGTCAATTTTCCTTTGATAGTGGATTCTTGCAGTACCTGAACAGCACTTCCCCCCAGCTCCACGGCAACGCCACTTTCGATGGTCTGTTTCTGCCCTTCCTGCTCCGCTGTTCCGGTGATTTTTAGCGTAGCGCCCCCGCTACTATCAGCCTCAAATACTCCAGTATTGCCGCCCAGAGCCGCTACCGAGAGACTTTTACCGTCGCCGATATAAACGGTTGCTCCATCAAAGACATTCAAGTTTCCATCCATCACACCACCTTCCTTCAAGTAGATCCGACCAGCCCCCCCCGAAATGCGCAAATTCTTCTGATGTGTTCCGCTTAATGATCCCGTCACTGTCACCATCTCATTTCCACTTATCTTGAGACCTCCACTATCACTGCCCGCATCGTCATCCTCCACAGAGAGCGAATTGTATGATTCTGACCCATCAACCTCATGCGTTCCCAATGATAATGAACCTTCTGCTACCGCCCTCTGACTCGCGATGAGGAAGACGGCAGCGATGCCTGAGGCGGAGGCGATGGTGGAGGGGATGGAGGCAGCGGGCAGAGCTACCGCGGCAAGGCAAGCCAACAACGCCTTGCGAAGACCCGAAGGAAGGTGAAGTTTCATCGCTGTATAGGGGGAAGAATGAAGAAAGAAAGAAAAAACACCGAACAGCGGCTTACTGCGCCGAACGCATTATCCTCCATTCAATGGTTCTCGTAGTATATCGCTTCCCCACTGGCATGCGCAAGCAAAAAATGAATATTCCTCCAATTTTTTTCAGGAGCGCGGGGAAACGGGCATGGAGACAGAGAAGGAGCCGCTCCAAGAGCGCGCTCCTTCTCAGGAAAGCCGCGGGAGATGTTCGTCGGCGGTCACCACCCCGCTAGATATCCCAAGCGTCGAGCCACTTGAAGGAGACCACGCGGAAGCGGCGTCCCATGAGGCGATTCACTTCGGAGAGCTGGGAGACGTTGGAGCCGGAGCCACGGTTGTTGGAGGGGTCGTAGCTGCCGGCGGCAGGGGAATCCGTCGGGTCAACAAAATCGATGGTGCGCTGGACGACAGCCTCACACCAGGCCTGAGCGAGGATGGCGCGACGGGCGTTGCGGACGCAGCCGTACGAGCGAACGGTGAACGTATCATCGCGAACCGTGAGGATGTTGCCGAGGGAGGCGAGAACATCGCTCTGAATGAGGTAGCCCGGAGCAGCCGTGTACATGGAACCCTCCTCCGCACGCGGGAACTTGTAGAAGGAGCCGGACATGGGAGTCACGCGGAAATCGGCGCGCTTGAAGTGGTCATTGATGTCCGTGGCATCTATGGCGGCCTGAAGGGCGCCCGTCAAGGCGGCATCCGTGCCGCCGTCGAGACGGCGATTGATGAAGTCGGACATGTTGAGGAACGGTCCGCGAGCTCGCACCTGTTTGACGATTTCGCGGGCGAGGCTGCGGATGGAATCCGAGTCGAGCGAACGCACGTCCCCCCACGCTGTCGCCATTTTCAGGCTCGGGCGCAGGAAAGCCGCCCCCAGGAGCATGTTGTAGCCGCGGTGACCATCCGTCGGACGGTCAGCTGTGGATACCATGAAGCGCGAGAAGAGGACCTCGTCGCTCTGGCTATGGTCAACGCGGTGGAGACGGGATCGGGTGTTGCTCACGAGCTCGCGGCGGCAAAGCCCCTGCAACATGGCTGCCCAGGCTTCCTCCGACACCGAGTTCACATTGAAGCCGCCCTCCACCATCAGGTAGCGTGCGATCTCCTTCCACCCGTCGCCCCCCATGATGCGCGCCACGATCTGCTCCTGATTCGCAGACGTGTGCATGAGCTTGTAACGCGACACCGGCAGCGGCTCGCTCCCGGACACAAAGGAATTGAGCGTTTCTTCCGCCTTGATGCGCCCGTTGCCGGAAGGCATATCCGACACGGATGAGCAGAACCAGCGGTCCCAAAGAGCATCGTTGATGATGAGACCGTGGTCGTAGAAATCGGAGAAAAGCCGACCATTGCTGGCAATGTCGCTGGGGATGTCCGTGTTGCGGTAAATGTACACGTCATCCGCGGGCAGGACAGGATCCGCAAAAGAATTGCCGATGCCCACCCCGGGAACGCCCGCCTGGTACTGCATGCGGCGCATCTGGGCAATGGACGATGTGCCGGAGTAGTTGGTGTCCCCGTACCAGCCCGGCGTGAGACGCATGCCCGCAAAACCTGCCAGCGAAAACGGCGGGTGCATCGGCAGCTCCAGCACCGCCGCGTACGAAATCGCCTCGCCACCGCCCGTGCCGGGCAGCGTGATGCCGTACACGCCGTTGTGGTCATTCACCGTGTCGAGAATCATCTGCCCGTCGGAGAGTTTGATGGCAGTCAGCTGGAAAGGATGGTACTGGCGCTGCTGGTCATCCGGTCTGTAGATGGCCGAGGACCAGAACGCCGGAGAGGAGTGCTGCCAAACTTTGGAGCGGTAGTCCTTGCCGTTGAAGTACGGGAGAGCCTCCAGCAGATTTTTGTTGTAGGACTTGGGCGCCACGCCGACAGCCACGTAGTATTGCGGCTCTTCCATATTCAGCGTCCATTCCTCATCCATGAACACCAGGGAATCAGCCGGCATGTTCGTGTAGTCGTACCACCCCAGGCTGAAGTTGGAAGGCGCGATGCCCCGCGCTCCCACAAAGCGATCCACGTAAGATTCCTCCAGTTTCGCGCCGGAAATTTCCAACCCGTCGTACCCGTGCACCACCGTGAAGGCTTCGCGCCCGTCCCCGGCGGTGTGAATCGTGCCGATCTTGAAAGTATTTTGCGCTCCGCCCTTCATCATGATCTCGCCCATGGTGACGTGCCAGAGATGGTTCTCCTTATCAGGTCCATTACCTGTACCGGAGGCTTGAGGGGCGATGGCCCGGTTTTCCAACGAGAGTTTGGCCTGGAAGCCGTTCTTGCTTATCTCCTCCGAACCCTGGATGATGTAGTACATGAAATAGCTGTAGTCGCTGCGCTCCCCGCCGCGCAGGTCACCGGGTACAAACACGCTGTCCTGCGGCGTGCCGATCACCTCGGAGAGGGGGGTGTCGGGCGAAGCGTTTTTCACATCGCGCGTCCCCTTCAGCGTGAAGGCCAAAATTTCCCCCGGACCAAACTCCACATCCTTGCTGCCCCCCGAGGCGTCGCCTATCACGGGCGACCCCCAATCCGGCGGGAACATCTGAGCCGCCCTCTGCCCTTTGGCTACAAAATCATCAAAAAGCACTGCCTGCGGGTTAGCCTGCCACTGCGCCTTGGGAGGATCTGAAGACTGTGGACTTGAGCTCCCGCCACGATAAAAGGAGTCCTTGTTGAAGTTCTCCACGAAGGTGGTGCGGTAGGGCAGCGTGTAAGCCCAAAGTTTTTTGGCGCGCACCTTCATGTCCACATTGTAGGGGTTCCACCAGAGCATCACCGGACTGTACACGTAACGCAGCACGTTCAGCACATCCCCTCCGTCGTTGCTGCTGTGCAAGCCCCACTGGCCGAGGAAGGCGAGCATGACGGGGGTGCGGGCGTAGCCGGCGTTGAGGTCGTTCTCACGAGCGCGGGTGTCGAAGAAGGTGACGCTGTCGCCGGATTGGGTGGAGCCGCTCTCCAGATCGCCGCAGAGGCGGGTGTAAGCGGACATGACCGTGCCGCTGAGACGATTGGAAAAGTCGCGGTTGGAGGCAGAGCCGTCCGGCCAGGTGTTGTAGTAAGCGTGCAGGTTCTGCCAAGAGCCGATGGGCATGGCGCTCTCGGAGCCGACGGGGAGACCCTCGCCCTCCGCAATGGGGCAATCCTGATTGTGCCGGGCCTGCAGGCCGGTTCCCTGAAGGCTGCGCTTGTTGAGCAGCAGATTCAGATCAAGCTTCAACCCCCCGTCACGCACGTTCGTGAGCAGAGAGTAGGAGAGCGTCGTGACGTCAAAGAAATAGGGCTGACCGGCCTGCATCGCCCCGCGCTCCACCAACGGGAGCGTCCGAAGGGTGAGCAGTTTGCCCGGTTCCTCAATCTCCTCCGGCAGGAAAGACAAATCGGTGCTGTTGCGGAAGCTGGGTGGCGGCGTATCCCACGTGCGGTGCAGAATCTCCACGGGGTCGTCGGTCTCCTCGCGAGGTTGCACGGCCACGTTCGCTTTCTGGTTTTCCCCGCCTACCCACCAGGCAAAGCATGTCTCATTGCGACCGGCTGACGGCATGGTGATGAGGTCCGCATACACGTACTGCTTCTCCGACACCTTGGTGCCCAAGGTACCCTCACCCACCATGCAGATGCGCCGCCCGGGCTTGGAGCGACCCAAATCCGAAAGCGCCGAGAAGTTGTGCTGGGTGTCCAAACTGGAGCAGGAAATCAACCAGCGGCGGAACATGGAAGAACGATTATCCTGGTAGGTGCCCGAAATGCTGCCGCCGTGGGCGCGACCGTAGAGCGGGGCCGTCCAGCTGTCCCACACTCCCAAGATGTGCTGAGGCGTCGTCGTGTTGTCGGAGGTGATTCCGGAGGGAGCCGACACACGCTGATCCGGTCCCATCTCCATCTGCAGATCCGAAATGGCGGCATCCAGCCCGATGAGGGCCTGCTGCCGAGCCTCGGCCAGCAGAATGGTCTGCGCCGCAATGCGATTCTGCGTGGAAGCCACCGCCAGAATTCCCACGGCTATCAGCCCGAGCAGCATCATCAGCGTGAGTGTCGCCACCAGCGCAAACCCCCGTCGATGCCGCAGGAGCAATGCGCCGCCCTGCCGATTTCCCGCTCCCCGAAGCTCTTTGCCATTCAGGTATCTCATACTGTTGTAAGTTTAAAAATTGTTGGTCTGTACCCCGTCGCTATGTCACCTCCCCACGCGTATATCATACCATAATCCCCCGAGGACGCAACATAAAATTGCAAAAGGCGCTTGCCTTTGATGCTGCACCGCCCCAATGACCCGCGTACGATCGCCGATTTGTTGACTTTGCGCGCATGGCGCCAATTGACTCGATGGGATGTCGCCGACGCGCCCGCACACGACAGCTCGCGGCGTTTTGCCGCAACGCCAACAGTGCGCGCTCATGCGCTTGCCCGGTGATGGCTGCGTAACCTCTTGACTCTTTCTGAAAGCTCTGGTAGATTTTTCGCATGTTTTCTCTTTTATCCGACAAACTCGATGATGTTTTTCGGCGAATTCGCGGGCTGAGCAAGATCAGCGAGAGCAATATCGCAGAGGCTCTGCGCGAAATACGTCTGGCTTTGTTGGAGGCCGATGTCGATTACAGCGTGGCGCGCAACTTTGTGAACCTGGTGAAGGAACGAGCCATCGGCGAGCAAGTCCTCAAGGATGTCAAACCCGGAGAGCAAATCGTCAAAATCTTTCGCGATGAGCTGGCAAAGCTCTTGGGCGGCGAAGAAGCCGGGCTGAACCTGACGCCCCCGGCACGCATCCTGGTGGTCGGCCTCAACGGCGCCGGAAAAACGACCACCTGCGCCAAACTTGCCCGACGACTCAAAAAAGAGGGTCATAAGCCCGTACTCGTCGCCTGCGACCTGATGCGCCCCGCCGCCGTGGACCAGCTCGTCACGCTGGCGGCACAGGTGGAAACGCCGGTTCTTACCCCCCAACCCGGAGAAAAAGACGCCGTGCGAGCCGTGCGGGATGCCCTGAGGCGAGTCGATGAGCTGGAACACGATGTGGTGATTATCGACACAGCCGGACGGCAGGAAGTGGACGAGGCGCTCATCGATGAGCTGCGACGCGTGAGGCGAGAGGTGCAACCGCAGGAGGTGCTGCTGGTGGCCGACGCAGCCACGGGGCAGCAAGCCGTGCAAGTGGCCCACGCTTTCCACGAGGCGGCAGGCATCACCGGCATTGTTCTCACCAAGCTGGATGGCGATGCGCGCGGCGGAGCGGCTCTCTCCATGCGAGCCGTGACAGGACAGCCCGTCAAGTTCATCGGCGAGGGCGAAAAACCGGACATGTTCGGTCCCTTTGTGCCCCAGCGTATGGCCGACCGCATCCTGGGAATGGGGGACATTGTGGGACTTGTCGAAAAAGCGGCGGAAAAAATTGACCAGGAATCGGCAATGAACAGCATGACGCGCATGATGAGCGGAGAGTTCAACTTCGAGGACTTTCTCTCACAGATGCGCATGATGCAAAAGCTCGGTCCGCTGGAGGGACTGCTGGGGTTGCTGCCCGGGTTCAGCAAGATCCGCAAGCAGCTTCCTCAGGGCGCGCTGGACCCCAAGCGGCTCAAGCATACCGAAGCGATCGTTCTTTCCATGACCCGGGCTGAGCGCAGCAATGACAAGCTGCTCATCCCTTCCCGCCGCCGCCGAATTGCCAAGGGCGCCGGGGTGAGCGAGATAGAAGTCAACCGTTTGATCAAAAACTTCCGCGAAATGAAGGAGATGATGGGTGGCAAAGGCAAAAACGCCGCCCTGATGAAAGCGATGCAAGGCATGAAAGGAATGCCGGCTGAGATGCCGACAAACGCCGACCTGAGCGCGCTCATGGGCGGGGGCATGCCGGACATGGACGCCCTCTTTCAGGGCGCCGCAAGACCTCGGCGGGGTCCCGGCTTGAACTCTGCCGCCGGCTTCGGCGGTCGCAGACGATAACGCCGAGCCGCCAACCCGCCGAGTCGGTCAAAACTTGACGCGGTAACGACGCAGCAACGCCTTTGCCGCCTCGTCCCCTTTTTCGGCGGCGAGCTTCGCCCAACGAATAGCCTCGTTCCTGTTGCGGCGCACGCCTTCCCCGCGCGAATAACACTGAGCGAGCAAACTCTGCGCGCGCGTGTCATCCTGGTCCGCCGCCTTGAGCAGGAGTTCCGCTCCCTCGGCTGCATTTTTAGCGACGTCTTGGCCGTTAATCAGGCGGGAACCGAGTTCTACAAGGGCGGATCGATCCCCGAGTTCCGCCGCAGCGCGAAGGCGGCGTATTCCCTCCTGCGCATCCTGCGGCACGCCGTCACCGGTGAGGTAGCAGGTGGCCAGAAAAGTCTGCGCCTGGGTGTTCCCCCCATCGGCTGCCAGCTGCAGCCAGCGCACCGCCTCGCCGGCATCTTTTTCGACCCCGTCGCCCTTCAGGTAGCAGAGACCCAATGGCAGGTAAGCGCGCGCCTCTCCTTTCTCCGCCGCCATGCGCAGCCAACGAACAGCCTCCTGCATGTTTTTCTCCACGCCCTCGCCATTGAAGTAGAGTACGCCCATCATCAACTGGGCGGGAACGAGTCCGGCATCTGCCGCACGCCGGAACCAGACGAGCGCCTGAGCGGGATCCTTCTCCACGCCAAGTCCCTTCAGCAAGCCCTCGGCCAAGTTGAGCATCGATGCGGCGTTGCCGCGCTCAGCGGCGGCGCGAAACGCTTCCATGGCAGCGGGGAGGTCGCGGGTTGCGCCGGTGCCGGTGATCAGGCAGGTGCCCAA
Source organism: uncultured Akkermansia sp. (assembly GCA_947589345.1). Classification (GTDB taxonomy): domain Bacteria; phylum Verrucomicrobiota; class Verrucomicrobiia; order Verrucomicrobiales; family Akkermansiaceae; genus Akkermansia. The sequence goes on along the minus strand of CANQAC010000055.1, from coordinate 2,132 downwards.
GTTGTACAGAGCCGGGACATAGCCCTGCGCTGCAGCCTCCCGAAACCATTTAACGCCCATGGACGGATCCTTTTGCACCCCGAAACCAACCATGTAGCAAGAGCCCATGTTGCGCTGAGCGGCCGCAAACCCTCGGGAAGCCGCCTTGCGATACCACTCCACCGCCTGCTCGGGAGATTTATCCACCCCGATGGCATACGCGTAGCAATTCCCCAAGGCGTACTGCGCGCGCGGGTAATCGTTCCCGGCAGCTTTGCGGTACCAGCGCACGGCCTCGGCCGGGTCACGGCGTACACCCAACCCCTGCTCGTAGCACACGCCCACGTTGTACTGCGCGGCGAGATGTCCCTGCTCCGCCGCTTTGTGGTACCACTGGAAGGCATCGGTGGCATCCCCTTTCACGTGGTAGTTGTTGCTGGTGCAAACGCCCATGGCATACTGAGCCTCGGCATAGCCGCTGTCGGCCGCCTCGCGGAAGAGTTGCACCGCTCGCTCGGGATCCTTGGCGGTGGCCTCTCCGGTGTTCAGGAGTGTGGCATATTCAAATTGCGCAGGCGCATATTTCTTTTCTGCCGCCGCGCGAAAAGCTTCCAAGGCAGCTGATGCGTCAACCTCCGTCCCCTTCCCTTTCTTGTAGCACATGCCGAGTTCGTAAAGAGCGGCGACCTCCCCCTGATCCGCCGCCTTGCGCAACCAGCGAATGCCGGCCTCCGCATCCTGGTCCGTCCCTTCGCCCTTGAGCAGACGGCATCCCGTCTTGTACTGAGCAGCCACATCTCCCCGCTCAGCGGCACGACGGTATAATTCAGTGGCCTGCTGCGCATCCTGAGGCACGCCGTCTCCCGCATCATAACAATCCGCCAGATCAGTCAGCGCGGTGAGTTCCCCCTGCTCGGACGCCTTGGCGTACCACTCGGTAGCCGCAGCATGATCCTCTTCAACGCCTTCTCCATGCCTCAGCCGATCGGCCAGCTCCACTTGAGCGGCCGCTATTCCCCCTTGTGCGGCTGCGCGGAGCCAGTTGACCGCTTCGACTTCGTTGCGTTCCACTCCTTCGCCATCCCGATAGCAACGGTACAGCGCATGCTGCGCCACGGCCACGCCCTGCGCCGCCGCAGACGTCAGCCAGCGCACGGCTTGCCGGGCATCGCGCTTCTCCCAAGAGCCGCTGAGATATTGCAAACCCAGCTCCGACTGAGCGTCGGCTACACCTTTCTCCGCCGCCGCCTTCAAGTAGTCCAGCGCGCGCTTCATATCGCGCGGCACGCCCGCACCGGCGCTCAGCAGTTGCGCCATCTTGTACTGCGCTGTGGCATCCCCCTGCTCGGCAGCTTTGGCATACCACTCGGCGGCGGATGCGGGGTTGCGGGGAATTCCCGAACCGTCCTCATACGCCTGCCCCAAGGCGAGCTGAGCGCGGACATCACCCAGCTCGGCGCTGCGGGTGAGATATTCCACCGCCTGCTCGCGATGATTCTGAGCGAGCTGCTGCTGCGCTTCATCGTAGAACCAGCCCGGCGCCACATAGCGCCACGCCACGGCGGCTCCGCCACCCAACACCGCCAAAACAACCAATGCCAAAAGCGCTCTCCTGCCTCGCTTCGACGACGACTTCTTCTCCTCACCTGACTCCGCACGCAACTCCTGCTCCCACCGATCCTTCAGCTGCGCGGCTCTCATAAACCACCTCACCGCCTCCTGTTCATCGCGGGGGACCTCTTCGCCCTTCATGTAGCATTCCCCCAAGGTCAGCGCCGCTTTGGCGTTCCCATCTTCAGCAGCCGCGCGCAGCTTTGTTATTTTCTCGTCGTCGCTCATGTGTCTTACGGTTCGCGTGTTACCACGCAACTTTACCATATCATTTTCCCTTGTCAAGCCCTGCTTCACCGCTCCGTATGTCGGTCCGGCGGCCAACCATTTCTCATGTATTGTCCCGACTCTCCCTGCTCTGAACATAGCCGCCTCTCTGCTCTTGCAAAGAGGCGGCCTTGCTTACTGGAACGCCGACGCCACTCGGCGCGGGCATCATCCGCGTATACCTGCTTGTTGCGTCAGTGTATCTCGGCTCGTACGAGGGCACCAGTTTAATAACTGTTGTGCTCGTACGCGGGTCAAGTATATCTCTTTTCAAA
>CANQAC010000054.1 GCA_947589345.1 uncultured Akkermansia sp. | reverse complement strand
ATTTGCCCAAAAATCGCCAACTCCTGCTATCATCATGCTTCCCTCCCATGAAATATATTTTCTTGGGACGGATGTGCATCTCTTCCCTTTACGTTTCTTATTTTAGCTATTTTGTTGATTACATTCAGTAGCATAAAATGGAAAAAAAGTTTGCATAGGCGTGCTATTACTAATAGGTTCTTCATTGTGCCTTTCATGTTTTGTAGAGCTCCATTATGAACGTGGTCAGGTCAGAGGAGTAAACATAATTTTTATTCCATCATAGAATACTAATAAATTCAGTTTAAGGAAAATAGAGTTGGGGAAAGAAGTAACCATCACGCAAGGTGAATTTGCCCTACATCTTTAATCGTTTTTACCGCGGCGACAAAACAGGACGAGTGAGAAGGATTCCCGGCTGGTTCTTTCCATCGTGAAACATGCCGCGGAAGCACACGGTGGCACCATTCACGCAGAGATTCTCCTAGTACCGACTCATCCTTACCATCGCCCTTCCTCTGATGTCGGAAAAGGACTAAACCCCTTCCGGTGACGATGCAGGCAATGCGGTGGGAGTCTAATCTTTCCGGACGTAGGCGCTTGATCGCCCTTTGCCGATGCGGGAGATCAGTCCGGCGTCCAGCATGGCTTTGAGGGTGCGTTCAATGGTGGTAAGCGAGATGTCGGGACATCGTTCGGCAATGTCGGATTTTCGCAATGGATTGAGGGATGTCTCGAATAGCAAGCGAACGCGGTCGGACTTGCCCGAGGTGTGGGTGCCGGTGCCTTTCAGGCGCTCTTCCAACTCCGTGTAGGCCTTGATGAGGATTCCCAGAAAATAGCGAAGGGAAGGTGAGTAATCATTGGCATTTTCATGCCACGACTCGGATGCTCGTTGCAGCGCGTCGTAATAGCCTTCCTTGGCAGACTCTATGAGCTTTTTTTTGATGCAGAAAACAAGAAGAATGAGGCAGCTCGATTCCCTTTTTCCGTCATTCAAGTGGCAGGAAGATAACGATAAAGTAAGCGATTGGAACATAGCAGACGGAAGTTTTTCAGAAGCATCTTGACAGATCTTTGCTTTAAGTCGCTGCCTGTGTTTTCCGGAGGGTCTAATGGGCAGTTGCGAGATGAAGTTCGGAGCTGCTTCCTTCGATTTTGCGACCGAATAGGACAAATTTTCCTTTGAATTTGGGAAGTGAAACGACCACAGTTCCTTCTGTTTTGGGACAAGAACGAGGCAAAATTCCTTCGATTTTGGGGAATTATATTGACAAATCAGCGCATTATAGTTACGATGAAAAACGAGCTGAAGTCATGAAACGAGAAGCTATCAAAAAACTGGAAGAATGGCGCAAGAGTCCGCGTCGCAAGCCCTTGCTTTTACTGGGGGCACGGCAGGTGGGAAAAACGTGGCTAGCAAGGGAGTTCGGCAAGGAACAGTATCAGGGGGTAGCTTATGTACGTTTCGATGAATCATCAGCAATGAGAGAGGCCTTCGAGCGCAGTTCGGATGTGAAACAACTTCTGGCGGATATTCAGCTGTTATGTGGGGTGGAGGTACGCCCGGGCGAAACACTGATCATTCTGGACGAAATTCAGGAATGCTCGGCGGCGCTGTCATCGCTCAAATTCTTCTGCGAGGAAGCGCCGGAATACCATATCATCGCCGCCGGGTCGCTGCTGGGCGTGGAGCTACATCGTAGCATAGGCTTTCCCGTGGGGAAGGTGGATCGCGTGATGCTTTATCCGCTCACCTTCACCGAATTTTTGGCGGCCACAGGCCATGAGCGTTATGCAGAATTGCTGCGAAAGCGGGACTGGGAAACCATCACTCGCTTTCAAGACGTGTACGAAAACCTGTTGCGGAATTATTTTTACATTGGCGGCATGCCGGAGGCGGTCAAAGCGTATTTGGAGACCGGACAATTTGTGCAAGTGCGAAAAGTGCAGATGGGGCTGCTCGCGGATTACCGGGCCGATTTTAGCCGACACTCTCCGGAGTCCGCGGTGGTGCGTCTCTGTGACGTATGGGACTCCATCCCAACACAGTTGGCTGATAACAAGCGTTTTGTGTTGGCGGACATCGTGCGCGGCGCTAAATCGTCCACCTATCGCGCACCTATCACTTGGCTGCAAGAAGCCGGCTTGCTTCACGCAGCCTACAATGTGAGGCAACCGCAGTTGCCTCTCTCTGGTTACCGAGATGAACAATTCAGACTTTTCCCTCTCGACGTAGGCCTGCTGGCGGCACAGGCCGGACTGGCCTCCGCCGTGTTGGTGGAGAAGAATGCGGTGTTCGGACAATTCAAGGGAGCGCTCACCGAGCAGTACGTCTTTCAGCAGTTGCTGGCAGAGTGCGGGCAACATCCCTACTTCTGGCTGGCAGAGAAGGCGCAGGCGGAGATAGATTTCCTGCTGGAAACGGAGCGGGGAGTGGTACCGCTGGAGGCGAAGGCTGAGCTGAACCTGCGCGCCAAGAGTCTGCGCAGTTACTGCAAACGCTACCGTCCCACAAAAATCGCCCGCACCTCCATGCACAGTTACGGCGTGTCTTCCTACGCCTATAGCGATACGGACGGAACCGCGCGCAGCTGCTCCTTGCTCGACATCCCCCTGTTTGCCATCAGTCAACTTCTCGCAGAGCTGACCGATTGATTCACCTTGATCTTACTCCCTTTTTCACATGAGGTAACTCCAGGGGGATTGATATAACCCGTTTTAGTGTGTGAGATGTGTAGTTATCCTTCTGCGAAGAGCTCCTGCTGCTCCTTGAGAAGGGAGAAGGATTTGCGCACCATGGAACGTGTTTCGTTAAGGAGGTTGAGGAAGAGGATGTGGGTGCGCATATTGGATTCATCGGCGTCATGGCGCAGGAGTTGGCATGTGATCGCCGCGGCAAATTGTTCACTCAAGTCTCCGGCTTCTGCCATGGCTTGCTGCATGGGTGTATAGTCGCCGGATTCAAGCATGACGATGAGACCGGGGAAGAAGGATGCCACGCGGTTGCTCATGTCCAGCAGTTCGCGTGCCTGCACGGCATCCAACCCAACGTGTGCGTTGTCGATGTGATTGAAGCTGGCCTGCGTGATGCTGCGCAGGCTTTCTGCGATACCGATACAGCTTTCCATGATGCGGAAGACCATCTGCCCGCGCTGTGCTACGGCAGTGTCCGCCCCCTGCAAGGCAGGCAGCAACTCGTCCTCTTTCACGGCACGCAGGGTGCGTACGATGTCGCGCGCTTTTTTGCGCAGACGTTTCAGGGCGGTGCGATCCTCGTGCAGCAAGGCCTGAACCGTGGCGGTGTAGATGCCCAGGATTCGCCCCAAGCGGTCGGCGGAAGTTATTCCTACATCGCGTAATCCGGAGTTGGTGAGGGAGAGAAGTTGCGGACGTTTTGCCGTCTTCAGACGGTGAAGAATGGCAGATTTCACCAGAATAAACCCGGCGAGCAATACCATGGCGCACACTCCCCAAATGCCGCAGGTGATCATCATTCCTGCGATGATGAAGGAGGCGGACAGGGCGCCAAGTCCGGTGAGGAACCATCCTCCGATGACGGCCAGCACGCCCGTGATGCGATACACCGCACTGTCGCGGCTCCATGCACGGTCGGCCAGGGATGACCCCATGGCCACCATGAAGGTGACGTAGGTGGTGGAGAGAGGCAGTCGCAACGAGGTGGCGAGCGAGATGAGCAACGATGCTACCGTGAGATTCACGGATCCGCGGATGAGGTCGAAAGCATGGTCCTCTTCTTCCTCCGGGCGCAGCGGCTCAAATCGGGAGGCGATAAATCGTCGGACGGGAGCAGGGGTGATGCGGCTGATGAAATGAATTGCTTGCAGGGTGAAGCGTACAGCAGCGCGCGCAGGGGCACAGGAACCGAACCGTTCCGCTCCGCCACCACTGCGGGCGAGCTTGACTTCCGTTTCCGTCACAGTTCGCGCTTTTTTCGAGAAGAAGAGAGCCGCCACCATGATGAGTCCGGCGCCAATCAGCCATGCCGCGTGAGCCTGCACCGGCGCCGCCAGCGCACCCATCTGGAGAGTGGACAGGTCGCCTCCCATCGACACAAAGTCTTGCGCGATTTGAAACGAGGATTCCGCTGCCATGAAGACGCCGATGAAGTTCACGAGGTCATTCCCGGCAAAGGCAAGCGCCAACGCGCAAGTGCCTGCCAGCACGGTGAACCTGAGCACGTTGATCCGAAAAATGTGCTGCAATGAGAGGGCGATTGCGTACCAGATGCCCAGAGAGCAAACAACGGCTGTTCCCATATTCGCTTGCAGCCATGCCATCACCTGCGGGGCAACGAGCGTGCTATGCTTGAGTCCTTTGAACACGGCAAAGTAGGTGATGGCAGTGAGTGCTAAAGCGCACCATGCTGAGCCAATCCACCGATAAGCCTTTTGGTAATGAAAACTGAAGATGAGGCGCGACACTCCCATCACCACGCAACCGCACGTGAAAGCGACACCGACGGAGCAGAAGATGCCCGCGATCATGGAGAGCGTGCTTGAGGAATTGATGTAGTTGCCCACGGATGCGATAGAGTCACCGTCCCGCACGATGATGCAGAGGGAAACAGCCAGTGCAGAGCCGAGCAATTCAAAAACCAGCGACACCGTCGTGGAGGTCGGCAAGCCGAATGTGTTGAAGATATCCAGCAGGATCACATCCGTGAGCATCACGGCGGTGAGCAGGATCATCACCTCGTGGAAACTGAATTGAGAGGGCACAAATACGCCGCTGCGGGCTATCTCCATCATCCCTCCTGAAAAAGAGGCTCCGATGATGACCCCGACCGCTGCCACGCTAAGAATCACCCACCGTTTTGCGGCTTTGCAGCCTACGGCGGAGTTGAGAAAGTTCGCAGCATCGTTTGATACTCCCACCACCAGATCCAACACGGCCAGCAGCAGGAGCAAGCCCAGTATAAATATGTATGTCGTACTCATGACATCCCCTTATAACGCCCTGAAACGCTGCGCGCAATCTCTCTACGGTGAAGCTTTCGCCACGCGAATTGTGACGAAATGAACACACAAAAAAATGCTGTTGCAATGAGGGCTCGAGAGCGCGTATAATGGGTGCGTATGATCGACTGGGAAATCACGGTGGCGATGGTGCTCATTGCCTTTGCTCTGCCTTTTTTCTTTCTGTGGCCGCAGATACGCAGCATGACTGCCCACGTTCGTACTCGTCACGCAGAAGTCGAGTCGTTGCGTCGGCTCAATCGAGATTTGGAAGAACACCTGCAGCGTGATAAGGGTCTCTTCCTGGAGGCCCTTGGAGTGCCATTTCTCCTGCTGCTGCCCTCCGGACGCGTGGAAATGGGGAATCATGCGGTCGAGGAATTGCTTGGTTACGCCGCCAATGTGAACATATTGCGTTTGCTCCCGCCCGGCTCGCTGCGTGACGCTCTCAGCGATGCTGTGCAAGCCGAGGAATCCCGTCAATATACGGTCACGCTCCGGCACGGTGGAGGAGATCGCACCTTCCGTATTCTTTCCACGCCGATAACCGATCAGCGTCGTCACATAGGCATCGTCTTCCACGACATTACCGAGGAGCAGCGGACGCTGCTTATTCGCCGAGATTTTGTGGCGAACGCCTCCCACGAATTACGCACGCCTCTCACGATCCTGAGCGGTTATCTGGAGAATCTGCAGGAAGATAAAGAACTGGCGTCGGATGCGTCGGCTCGGGGACGAGTCCTCTCCCTCATGCGCAAGCACACGGAGCGACTCGTTCGATTGGTCGAGGATATGCTCATGGTGTCGCGCCTGGAGAATGCCGAGACGAGTGGCCTGCACTGGGAGGAGTTCGACTTGGGCGGGGTGCTGGAGGACGTACGAGGACGACTGGAGGGACTCCTCCGTGCGCAGGAAGTGGTGTGGACAACCGATTTTTCTCCGCAACCTTTCGTGATGCGTGGAGATTCATTCTACTGGTCGCAAATCCTCTTTAATCTGCTGGAGAATGCGCTAAAAAACAATCCGACGCCCGGGTTGCAGTTGACGGTATCGGCGCGCTGCAATGAGGACGGTTCTTGCTCTGTCTGCGTGAGCGATAACGGCGTCGGTATTGAGGCGAAAGATTTGCCCTACATCTTCAATCGTTTCTACCGTGCCGATAAAACAGGACGAGTGAAGGGTACCGGACTCGGCCTTTCCATCGTGAAACATGCCGTGGAAGCGCACGGCGGCTCCATCCGCGCAGAGAGTTCTCCCGGTGCCGGCGCCACTTTCACCATCACCCTTCCTCCGACGTCGGAAAAGGCTTGAATGAATAACCGATGCCCCGCTCGGTGACAATGCAGGAGGCGCGGTCGCCGAGTTTTTGGCGCAGGCGTTTCACGTGCGTGTCGAGCGTGCGGGAGAGTGAGGCGTCCGCGTAGCCAAGCAGGATGTGCTGCAGTTCGTAACGGTCTTGTACTTTCCCGGGTCGTTCTGCCAGGTAGGCGAGCAGCTTGAATTCAATGGGCGTGAGATTCAGATTCTCACCTTGCAGGGTGGCAACCATCGTGTTCTTGTTCAAGCAAAGAGGGCCGCTATGCACGATGAGGCGTGCTGCCGAGCGATTGACACGTTGCAGGATGTTGCGGACTCGCAGGACGAGTTCTTTCGGGCTGAATGGTTTGGTGATGTAATCATCCGCTCCCAGCTTGAGCCCCGTGAGGCGGTCGTCCAGCTGGGCGCGGGCGGTCAGGAAAAGAGCCGGGATTTCCCGCGTGGATTCATCCTCCTTCATGCGGCGGAAAATTTCCAGACCATCCATGCCCGGCAACATGATGTCCAGAATGACGAGATCCGGGTGGGAGCGTCGGATGAGTTCCAGACCCTCGCTGCCGTGGTGGCAGAGGGAGGCGTGCCAGCCTTGTCGTTCCAAATTGTACGCTACCAATTCAGCGATGTCGGTATCGTCCTCAACAATCAGGATTTCCATGGGCATAGTTTAGCAGACTGTTTCAGAAATGCACCCTTTTTTCTGCGCAGTGAGCAGGTAAAAAGAGGGGATGGCGAGCGTCTTGGCATGGTCGCCGATGCGTTCGATGGCGCGTAAAATAAACAGCAGGTTTGTCCCCACTCGGAAGTCGTAGAACAGAGCGGTCGAGGAGCTTTGGAAAATACGCTTGATCTCTTCGGCGTACAGGGCGTCTAAGTCTTCGTCCTTTTTTACTACGCCGTGAGCGAGTTGTTCATCATCCCGCAGGATAGAGAGCACGGCATCACGCAGCTCCACCTCGGCCATCATGTAGATGGGCTTAAAGGATTCGATATCCTGCGCGTCAACTTTTCCGGCAATTTCCGGGATGCTGCTTACGATTTGCTCGGCTTGATGCACGATGCGCCCGAGACGACTGAAGCGTTGAGCCGCGCGTACAAAGTGCAAGCGCTCCTCCGGTGAGCATATGCCAATCAGCAGGGAGCTTCGGCTTTCTCCCTCGGCCTTTCGTGTGGCGTTGAGCAAAGAATGACACTCTGCGCGCAGTCGTAGTGCCGTAGCGGCGTCAATCTCAAACAAGCACGAGCGGATGCGGCTTACCAATTCAATCACCTTCCGGCTGAGTGCCGGGAACCTATCATTTTCTTCATTCATATACTTCTCCTGTACCACCTTTACGTTGGCTACACAAGTTTACGTGGGTGACAATTTCGCCACACGCAGGATGGGAGGGGTGTCGGCGTGGGGAAAGGAGATATGTTAAATGAATAAAGATACAATTTTCGTTTTCATACCTAAATTAAAATTAAGAGCAGGCTTGTTTTAGAATGAGGTGAGGGAATAAGGCGAGATTCCGCTCAATTGATTCCGTTGCAGTAGGGGAGGAAAAGAGATTGCTGATTTCAAAATCGAGGTTGTAATCAACAAAGTAATCGTAGTAGTCATCGTATGCCATATTTGTCTCGTCATTGGAACCGAACGGGTATCCAACACGGAATGTAATGGCGTTTTTTTGGGGGCTCGCATATGGCGCTTTATCTTTAAAAATAAGCTTCAACGAAAATTTTGTCTGCACATCTCTTTTGGAAAGCGATGTCCAGCAAAAATATTATTATCTCTCCTTTTGCCAGTAAGTTAGCATCAAAATATCCTTGAAATTTGAAAGAGGATCGAGGAGAAAATTGTTGCTCAAAAATCTCGTAATATATTCTTAATGAATGGAAAATTGATGTTGATGTGTGTACATCGCTTTCCAAAAGAGATATACATCCCCGTGTACCGAGGCTCTCGTGAAAACACGACGAGGGCCGAGGAGAAAATCATACTAAAAATATTCCTATGAAACTTCATTTACCTCAATTTTTACGCAATGCGGTGCTGGCGGCGCTTCTGTGCTGCACCACGGCATTCGGTACAGTTACTGTGACTGTGGATGGTCAGGATTTGACTGTGAAGAAAGGAGAGAAGATTAGATTGGGCGATCCTGACAATCCTTACATCGGATCGGATGTCGGGAATTTAACAATTGAAGAAGGGGGAGAGCTGATAGTTGGGTATGGAATGTGCGAATCTTTGAACGGAAGAGGAACCCTTCGATTTGACGGAGGTGTTGAAGATTGGTATGACGGGGAAATCAGCATCATAGGAACCGGTGGCAAGTTCGAGGGGATTGTAGAAGGTCGGGGTGACATAGATGTCGCGGGTAAAATTTTCCTGCCGGCAGAACAAACTTTCACCAATGTTGTTGCGAAGGAAACGGAATTGTCGACGAGTTGGTGCAACATAGTCCTTGCCGGAGCAAAAAACGAGTTCGCAGCGATAGAGTTGGGAGATGCGTACGCGATTGGATATGACGCATTCCTGCTTACGTCGATTCCCCAGATAACAGATACGCTATCGATTGAAGCCGGTACGAAGGTTTCGCTTGGAAAGGTTTCTTTCTCAGTCGAAGATATTGGTTCCGATCCTGAGGCTGGCGATTTCTGGGATTCAAGAATCGATGCTCCTCTCGTACAAAGAGGGCTTAGTTTCCGTATGGAGGATCGGTCGAAATTGGTGATGAAGTACGGTAAGGGCGAGACGGGGGCGAAGATTACAGCTTCTGCCGCGATTAATCTGACAACTGCCACGTGGGAGGACACAACTACCAAACTGGCAGTCCGGGTAGAATTCGCGGAGAATCCAGGCAAGGATTTGAAGCAGCTTCTCATCCAGGCAAACGGCATCGTTCTCACGTCTATGGGGTACAGTCAGACGGGGAATATGTACAGTGATGACTACACGACAAGTTTCACCCTGCTGGAGCAATATACAGATGAGAACAGCGAGACGGAGCTGAACAAATGGCTCAAGGATAATGTTACGGTAGAAGTGGACGACTACGAGGATCCATACTTGGTTGTTAAAAAGAAGGGAGGAAGGCTTGTCCAACTTTACGTGGTAGCCGGGGATGGTGCCAATCTCCCAGATGCTCCCATCGATTCGGGTTCGGATAATCCCGGAACAGATACGCCGGGAACGTCCAATCCTGATACCATCTTTGCTCCTCTGGCGATCTCCGGAAACATGCAGGCCGGCGCAAGCATGCTCTACCATGCCATGAATCGGAACCTCCCATCCTCCTCGGAGCTTTCGAAGGTGGTGAGCGTTATTGGGGAACTGGCCAGGATCGGGCAAGTAGAACAGCCGGCGGTGGTCATGGCCGCGATGATCACGGAGCCCGGAACCCAGGAGATGCTCATCAGGCAGACCGACATCGATCCGGCCGTGGCCAGGAGTGAAGCTCAGAAGCTCATGGTCGCCGTGGTCGGCAGTTCGGTGCCGGCGTTGGGAGCTGCCCAGCGCGATGCCATGCGCGGACAACTCTCCCGCGCTACCTCGCAGGCGGATCGAGCCGGACGGGAAGCTGCGCGCGCTACCGATTCTTCCCAAGGTATGCGTGTGTGGATGGAAGGCATGGGCGGCAGCAGCAATTTGGATCGGAACGGAGACGAATCCGGCTATGAGCATAACGCCTGGGGAGCCAGCGTGGGCGTGGAGAACGCGCTGGAGGGAGGAACCACCACCATCGGTCTCTCTCTCTCTGCTTCGTACGGCGACCTGAAAGCCGATGCAGCGGATTATGCTAAAGGCGATCTGGATACGTATTACGTGAACTTGTATGCGCACCACCGCAGCGGGAACTTCCACCACAGCTTTGCAGCATCGGTGGGATTGTCAGATGCGGAGTTCAATCGCATCATCAGCGGCGGTGTTGTTTCCTGTGAGCTCGATTACAGTACCACCGGCAGCACGAACGGCACCGGCTTCGGCGTTGCCTATGAGCTGGCGTACGATATCGCGCTCGATGAGCAGAAGAGCTGCATCCTGCAGCCGGTGGTTGGTGTGTCGCTCGTCACGACGAAGATGGATGGCTATAATGAGGGAGGAGCCGGCGATGCGGGGCTGCATGTCGGGGAACAGAAATCGACCCTGACGACGCTGACAGCTGGTGCGCGTTTCCTGTCTCAGTGCGGGGAGGAAGCGTTTGGCCGGGCAGCAGTGCTGGAGATGCGCGCTAATGTGGCGGTGGATATGGGAGATCGGCGCAGTGAGGCGGATGTCTCGTTCCTTGGAGACCGCGGTTACAGTGGACGCGTCCGCTCAGCGGAGACGGGAGCTGTGGGAGCGCAACTGGGTGCGAGCGTCAGTGTGCCTGTGAGCGACAGCACATCGATCTACGTTAACGGAGAGGCAGACCTGCGCTCGGGTTCCAACACATGGAGTGTTGGAGCTGGAGCCAGTATCGTGTTCTGATAGATCGCATCACAGAATGAGTATTCATGCGCCGGGCAGGGGGACTATCCCACGCCCGGCGCGCTGCGTTTGGTACGTCAGGCATGATTCGCAACTGGGGTGAAAGTCCCCAAAGAGCCATTGACAGGGCGGAATCAAATAGCCGAAGGCAACTGCGTTGCAGTAGGGGAGGGAAAGAGGTTGAAGGACAGAGCAAAGAAAACCTCGCCCAGGTTCCTGAGCGAGGTTCGATGTGGATGCATGATGAAAAGATGACGTCAGAAGCTGATGGCGATGCCGAGACGCAATCCTGGATTCAGAATCTGCTGTTTTATTTTTTCTCCGTCCTCAGACGGCTCAGCGGTGGATCCGGAGAGAATAGCAGCCATCACGATCCCAGCGTTGGGTGAAAGACGAATGTTGGCGCCGACTTCAACGGAGTAGGCAAAACCGACCTCTGAAGCAGAGATGGAATCGGACCCGTAGCTCGGAACTGTTTCTGTAGCCTTTACGTGTTGGCTCACAATGCCGAGATTAAAGCCCCAGAAGAGAGAGGCAGAATCCGAAATGGCCGTTTCTCCTCGGTATCCGGGCATGAAGTAGAGGTTGCTGACTTCAAAATCGAGGTTGTAATCGATATAGCGATCATAGCCAGCATATACCGTATTTGTCTCGTCATTGGAACCGAACGAGTATCCAACACGGAATGTAATGGCGTTTTTAGGGTTGAGGTAGTAGAGGAAAGTCAAGTCCACGCCTGCGGTGTTTACTTCCGGTCCACTTCCTTCGTATCCCGAATAAATGCGCCTCGTTGCAAAGTTGTATGAACCGGTAATTTCTACACTGAAGCTCGACTTATTCTCCTGCTCCATCTGAGTGGTCGTTGGAGACGCTGCCACGGTCGGCGTCGACACGAGTACCGGCTGAGTTTGAGCCTGCTGAACGGGAATTGCGGCTTGTCCGGAAGTCGACGGAACGTAGGTGATGTTTCCCAACTGAAATGCCTGCCCAGGTATGACTGAAACCGACTGAACATATTGCTGTGCCAATGCACAGGGAAAGACGACAGCTGCCAAGATGCAAGCTGTCATAAAATGCTTAAAATAAGCTAATAACAAATACAGGGGGGGGTAATATGAGTCCTCATAATAGTAAGTTGCACTACGCGACAACAGAGTCATCCTACCATGTTAGAGAAAAGATGCAAGGAAAAAGCATTCATTTTCGAATTTGCGCATGCAGCTTTTTCATCTTTTCCCGCTCGATGCTGCAACTTGTGACGATTTTGCCATGCGGCATGGAGCAGAAGTTTCACGGTACATGTCTTGCTAGGCAGTGGATTTCTGCGGTAGAAAAGAGGTGTCACCGGATGTGGTGGCGTACGATGATGAAAACAGGATTCTATTTCATATTGTTGGCTTCGGTATGTGCGGTTTCGGCTTCCGAAGGCAGTTTCAACTTGGGTGATGCCTTGGCGCGTTCATTCAAGATTTTTGATGCCGAGCGTGATCATGCGGATAATCCCTACGTCCGGGAAATCAGTCTGCGTATGCGTCCGCAGTACCAGTGGGGGGATGTCGATCCCGCAGGTGGGGCAAGGCGTGTGAAGGGAGCTTCTGCCGGGGCAGGCAGACGAGGTAATGATGAATGGCGAAGGTTCCGCATCGGCGTCCAAGCGAGGGTGTTGAGGCGTTTTACACTGCTCAGCGATTGGGATATTGGCGGGCTGAACGGACGGTACAAATACAGCGATGGTCGGTGGGAGCGCGGTCGTTCCCGAGCGGCGGTGTACGAGCTGTATGTGCAGGGGAATTTTAAGCCGGTCACCTTTACACTTGGCAAGAGCAAGCCGGCGTTCATCGGCGAATACCGCATTTCGGATTCCAAGCTGCCCACGATTGAACGCAGTGACTTAGTGAACCAGCTTGCGCCGGAGTCTCTCTATGGCATTTCTTTCACCAATTCAGATGCCGTCGCCAAGTGGGGGTGGCTGCTCGGTGCGTGGGTAAACGGGCAGCACGATAACCTGTGGCTTGAGCCTGCTTTTCGTACCGATACCAACGCGATGGTTGGCGCCTCTATCAGCTGTTCCCTCGAGGAGCAGAGCAGGGTGTATCTCGATTGGATGCACTCTTTCATGAACGGGAGTAGCTCAAATGGATTCGTATCTTACGAAGGACCGGGAGCGCGGGATGTTGTGTCGTTCACATGGGAGACGAAACGCGGCAAGTTCGGTTTCATGGCGGAAGCGATGGCGGGTTTCAATGTGACGGCATCCACTGGCAGGCGAGAGACTGCGGAGAACGTGGGAGGCATTTCGCTCATCCCCACCTGCCGCATTAGTCCGCGTGTGGAGGCCGTGTTTCGATATGCTCTGGCCATCGGCAGTAACGCCGTGGAGAACGGCGGTCGCTACGCCCCCACCAATAGAGCGTATTCTTCCACTTGCGACCTCTCGCAATCGTTCTATTTCGGCGTCAATTTCTACCTTGATCCGGAGAAGACTGATCGAGCTCGGATCATGCTCGGCGCCGAGTACACTCATGCATCCGGTCGCGATGCTACGGGTGAACGAGGTTTTACCGGGTGGCAATATTCTGCTTCGATTCGTACGAATTTTTGACATTTCTCCGGGCAAGGTCAAGTGAGTTTCACATTCTTTCCCTCCGTTCGTTCAGTTCTCCCGACGTCTGCCTAACGTATTTCAAATACGTATGTCAACCCCTGATATGGGGAAAGCTTTTTCCCTTTTTACGAGGACTATATTCATCGCAA
>CANQAC010000053.1 GCA_947589345.1 uncultured Akkermansia sp. | reverse complement strand
CTCCCTCAATTTTTGAACCAAATCCCTCTTTTTTGCCCCTCTACTATCCCCTCCTCCTCTCCTCTGTGCCTCTGCGTCCGGGTCTTGTATTTATAGGGGAGATATATGGAGGATAAATCTTGCATCTGGCGCTTGACATGCTAGGATAAAGGCATGAGAACGTGTGCAGCGATGATACTTGGGGTCGTAGTGGGTGCAGGAACATGGGTTAGTGCCGCGGTGAGCGAGGCGGCTCACAGTGCTGCAGAAGCCGCGAGGAGCTATGGAGCGGCAGTCAGGTCATGCGATATGGGATGGGCGTTGGATTATATGTATCCGCCTATTAAACGGTTGTACGCCGAGCAGTTTTCTGGAAGATCCGGTAAGGAGGCGGATAATGCACGTCGCATTATGGGGCTGACGGAGGAGACGCCTGAGGAGATGCGCAAACGCACGGAAGCGGGGATGCGTGCCTTGCGTGAACATTACGTGAAGATGGGGAAACAGATGATTAGCAGCGGTTTGAAAATAGAGTCATTCACAGTGGGTGAGCCTTATTCGGAGTACGAGTTGATGCCGCCCGGAGGCGTGGTAAATGCGGTGAAGCGGGACAGAGAGGGGCGTGTGCGTGTGGATGATTTACAGGGAGATGGAGAAAGGAGCCGATTAGTGGTATTGCCGACGGTGCTGGTAGTAAGTGGTCCTGGAAAAGACGGAGTGCCAGTGCGCGTGGAGCGTCAGTCACACATATATGCGATCCGTGATGAAGTGGTGCGTGGAGGAACAGATCACCAGGGGTTAACAGCGCGCTCAACAAAGATTAATAAGTGGTATTTTGTAGATGGGAACACAGATATTAATACCCTGCGCACCTTTTTTCCGGGGCTGCCATTAAATATGAGGTTGCCCGGCGGGGGAGAGAGAATCTTGCGATAGGATACCAGAAACATTCCATGATTTCTGTGTCGGAATTTGTTGAACAAATACGTGATGACTTTTCGCCGCGTGGGGTGCTTTCTGGCGGTCGTGGGTATGAGTTTCGTCCGGAGCAGCAGGAGTTGGCGTCGGCGGTTGCCTGTGCTTTAGAAAATGAGCATTCACTGCTGGCAGAAGCCGGAACAGGTGTGGGAAAATCGCTGGCTTATTTGGTGCCATCGGTACGCTTTGCTCTGAATCACGGGCGCAAGGCGATTATTTCTACGCACACGATTAACTTGCAAGAGCAACTCTTTTGCAAGGATATACCGACTGCTGCCAAAGCTTTGGGATTGCCATTTCGCGCGGCGTTGCTCAAGGGACGCTCGCATTACTTGTGCTGCACTCGTTTACAGCGTGCTATAGAGCAGGCGAAAGATTTATTTAACCAAGAGGAATTACGCCAGTTGCGTGCTGTGCAAGAGTGGGCGAAGGATTGTGGAGAGGGATGGCTATCTTCTATACCTGTTGAGCTTGGTGTCTCCGAGAAGGTGAAAGCACAGGTATGTAGCGAGAACTATGTGTGTACACCGCGCATCTGTGGCCCAGATTGTCCATACCAGGCAGCTCGCCGGCGGGTAGAAGAGGCTGAGTTGGTTGTTCTCAATCACACTCTTTTCTTTGGACTGATGAGTCTCACGGAAGAGGCGCGTGACCGAGAAATAGAAACAGAAGAAGAGACTGAGGAAAGACATCAGGGATTTATTTTCCCAGGTGATTTTGTGGTGTTAGATGAGGCTCATACTATTGAAAATGTAGCGGCACATCAGTTTGGTACCGTGCTGCCAGAGGCAGAGCTGCGGCGGGATTTGTGGCGGATGTACAACCCTCGCACGCACAAGGGCTCGCTGCGGCATGTTGCGACTCCTCGGTTGCTTCAGCTTATTGAGGAAGCGCAAATGGCTTCTGATGAATTTTTTGACCGAGCCATGCGTGATGCACAATTTCGTGATGAGGATCGTTGGCAGGAGGTGAGGTTGCGTCAACCCAATTGGACGGAGGATATATTGACGCCCGCTCTGCGTGATCTGGAGAGTGAGGTGCTTACGATGGCTAAAGGAGAAGAGAATGAGGTGACACGAGCGGAGTTTCTGGACACAGCAACGCGGCTGGAGGCCTATCGTGTGGCGGCAGAGGATGTCATAGCTCTGCATCATCAGAGCAACGCAGTTTATTGGGCAGAAAGTGGAGGAGAAAAAGATGAAAAACGGCGATATCTCACTTTGCGCTCGGCTCTCATCAATGTGGCGCCCGTGTTACGCGAAAAATTATTCGAGAGCGGTCGAGCTTGTATCTGCACCAGTGCTACACTTTCTGCCGGCGATGAGGGCACAGCTTATTTTGCCGGGCGTGTTGGGGCTGAAAGTGCTGACACCATCCGCATTGGTAGTCCTTTTGACTATGCACACCAGATGCGTGTAACTGTGGCGCGCAGTATGCCGCTGCCCAATGAGGATGCTTACCACGAGCAACTGTCGGGTCGCGTGTTACACGCGCTGGAGAGTACAAATGGACACGCATTTGTATTGTTTACAAGTTACCGGACTCTTCGCATGGTGGCTGAAGAACTACGGGCGGCATGTGCTGATCGAGGATGGCAATTGCTTGTGCAGGGAGATGGCATTAGTCGCTCAGATATGTTGGATTTATTTCGAACAAAAAAGGGAAGTGTCTTGCTGGGGACAGATAGTTTTTGGATGGGAGTGGATGTGCCGGGGGAAGCTCTATCTCATGTCATTGTGACAAAGTTGCCGTTTGATTCGCCGGGGACACCGCTTGTAGAAGCGCGATCAGAGGATATTCTAGCTCGTGGGGGATCCCCTTTCATGGAGTACTCCATGCCGGAAGCGATCCTCAAGTTTCGGCAAGGAGTGGGGCGGTTGATACGTTCTAAAACAGATACCGGGTCAGTGACGATATTGGATTCACGGCTTTGTCATAAATACTACGGTAAGCGATTTTTAGGCGCCTTACCACCGGGGGCTCCATGTGTCTTTGAGTAACCATACAACCATGAAAAAAATACTGATATATATTTGGAGTGTGGCGGTTTTTACGGGCTGTCTGCTCGATGCTGCTCAGGTGCGAAATGTGGTGGTGACAAGCACCGCCATGAACAAGCAAATCAACAATGTAGTGATTACTCCGGACCGTCGTTCTTCGGACGAGAAATATCCGGTGGTGTACCTACTGCACGGCCATGGCATGGTACCGGCTGATTGGTTGGAGGTACAACCGCTCCTCCCACGTCTGGCGGATGATCTGAGGCTTATCATCGTTTGCCCTGATGGTGGAAATAATTGGTACGTGGATAGCCCGGAAGATTCGCAATTGAAGTACGAGACATATGTGACAAAGGAACTGGTAGAATATGTAGACGCTAACATGGCCAGCATAAAGGATCGACGTGGTCGCGCGCTCTGCGGATTGAGCATGGGAGGATACGGAGCGTTGCGTCTTGCGATTTTGCATCAGGATCAGTATAGCGCCGCTGGTTCTATGAGCGGGTTGGTGGACTTTGCTCCGTTTCCGAATCGCTGGAGTACACAGCGCATTTTTGGAAAAGCTGAGGAACATGCTGATCGCTTGAGAGAGTACAGCGTGGTAAATCTCATTCATTTCATTCGTCCTGGATTGGATATTATGATAGATTGTGGCACCGATGACTTTTTCCACGAGATTAACGAAAATTTGCACCGTTCGCTCATGGAGCGACATATACCGCACACCTACACATCATTTCCAGGAACTCACGATTATGCCTATTGGAATAACGCCATACTGCACCAGTTTATCTTTCTGTCGCGGCATTTTGCGGATGCCGATTTCTCCAAAGCTAAGGAATGATTCATCGCGTGGTTATCGCATCCGCCGTCAGCCGAGCATCCGATCCCAGTACTTGCCGCTCCAATATGCGCTGGCTGCCCTGCGCGGTATTTGGGATGCAGATATGTATCGGAAACGTAGCAATTGTACTGAGCGATGTCCCATCTCATATTGCAATCTTACCATGTCGCGATAGTGCGCGGCATGGTAAGATGCAAAACTGTGCCGTAGCACATCCGGCATCCACGGATATAGTCCGCTGGCCCGGTGCAGTTCTCCCCATCGTTTGACCCACCCTTTGGGGCATATAAGTTCATCTTCATGCGGAGACACGTTGAGGCGTCTGAGCCAGCGTAAAAGAGGTTGAGGCATGCTTACGCAACGGGAGCCGCCTGTTTTACTCTGTGTTGCGTAGAGCGTAATCGTTCGTGCTTTGGTATGGATATTGCTCCATCTGAGTCGCGTTATTTCCGTTGGTCGTATTCCACTCCATAGCATGATGCCGACGGCGGGTGCACATGCTCGGTGCTTCGGTGAGAGCGAGGTTCGTAACAAGCGTAAGATTTGCTCAAGTGTGAGCGGTTTCTTCTCTCTTTCCTCTACCGGGGCTTCTTGTATGGGATGCACCGGGTTGCGCTGAAGCCATCCCATGCGACAACAATAGGAGAACAACCCGTGCAAAATCGTTCGCGCTTTGCGCCGGCTGCTCTGCTTCTGAAATGTCTTCTCCAACATTTCTCGACACATTTGTGTAGTGATATGACGCATTTCGCGTCTTGCTGCATCCGGGTTATACGCCAGAATCTTCTTTGTGTAATACTCCAACTCGCGGCGCGTTGCAGCACGCCGGTGTCCCTTTCCTTCCATCAAGCGTCGCACCCCTTGTTTCAGCGTCAATTGCGGATTTGTTTCCCGGAGTACATCGCGCGCAGCACGCAACCTTTGGATGCATTCTTTCGCTTTGATTTTATGTTTTCCTCCCATACATTCCGCCAGCTCACGGATTATCTCTGCAGCTTCTATCAATTTTAAGCCGTGTGCTTGTATGAGCTCCACTCCTACCATATCTGTGCTTATTTTTTGTTCCATATGATTTCAAATCATATAGCATTGGTTGTGCGAGGGGAATGATCCCCGGATATTTCAACCAAACGAGAACGATGAAATACAAACAGGTCATAGCGATGGTCGCTGCCGCCACGGTGGGAGTAGCAGGATTGAGTGCATGTAATTCGATGAAGTCCCTCGGGAGTTCGCTCACCAAGATGGGGCTCAACCCGTTTGAGAAGACGAACTCTGTTTCTGCGACGGTCGTACACGCATCAACTCCGGTGTATCATGCCGGCGGAGAGCACATCATGGGTAAGGGTAAAGGAGAAATAAAGACCTCAGAGGGGTGGAGCCAGAATCTGATCGTCCAGACGGCTGATGGCAATACTTACAAGGGGAGTTTGAATGTGGATACCCAGGATGAGTGTGTTGCCACAGGAGACACGGGTATCGCGGAGATCGGAGTTGAGAGCAATATGCTGAAGCGCTTTGAGAAGACGTACTAAGGCTCGATGAGAACCTCCGATACGGAGTCCCTGTGCCGGGATGACGAATTGGAGGCTCGAAAGGGGTCGAATCGTGCAGATCGACGGCGTGGCTTCCAAAAGGATCACATTTTTTTGATATGAAAGCAAAATTATATGCGCCCCTCGTGGCGGTGGCTGTTCTGGGGCTCTCCTCTTGCGGCGTGGATTGGGATTCTCTGGCGAGTGAAGTTATTGAGGCTGCCGCCACTGACTACTCTAATCAGGCGTTGATTCAGGAATACGATGCAAACGGGGTGCCGATTTACGGATACGATGGCGACAATGCCGTGTATGGGTATGATAGCAACAATCAACCGATCTATGATACAGCCCTGCTTGCAACGGCTGTAAGCGTGCCGAACTGGGAACCCAAAGCCGGAGCCCGGGTCGCCTACCCGGCGCGCGCCCGTCGCATGGCTGCTCCGCCTCCACGGGCTCATCGGCATGCGCCGCTCAAACACCGCCACCCGGTGGCTCACAGTCCTCGCCGTCCCGATCGCATCGCTCCGCCGCTTCGCAATCCCCATACTCCCGTTCCCGGACCACGTCCGGATCGCGCGGCCTCGCCGTTGCACAATCCTCACATGTCCGGCCCCGGATCACGCCCGGATCGCGCAGCCTCGCCGGCGCGCAATCCTCGTATGTCTGGTCCCGGACCACATCCGAATTTCCATCAGCGCGTGCAGCCCGGTCAGGATCCGGGGCGTATGGCTCCCAAGTCTCAGCATAGACGTCCCAATGCAGGTCCCGGGTCGGTTCAGAAGGGCAAACCTGCGACTTCCACCCCAACGGCTCCTGCAGGGACCAAGATTGCCCCTGTTCCCCTTCCATCGGCAAGTGTGAAGAGCAGCGCATTGAGCAGCTACTTTTGCATGTCAAGCCGCATGGGGGACACGCTTATCAAGAAATAAACCGACAACAAATGTAAGAACGGCGGTTATTCGCCGAGTTCCCACAGAAAAAGATAAATCCATCCATACCAACATCATAAAAGACATGAAAATGAAATTAGCAGTCGGAGCTCTTGCCTGCTTTATGCTGGGGAGCTGCGCAAGTATGAGCGATTACAACACGGTGAACAGCTCGCAGGTGGGTGTGCCTCAACAGGCATTTGCCGCCACGGTGACGTCTGCGAGGCAGGTGACGCAGGAGTCCTCCTCTTCTACGCGCAATATGGGCACACTGATTGGTGCGGGCATTGGCTTGGGCGGCGGACAGTTGCTCGGCAAGGGCAAGGGACGCGCCGTTTCCTCCATTGGCATGGCGGCAGCAGGCGCTCTGGCCGGGCGTTATTTGGCGGACTCCATGGGACGCACGAAATGCCAGGAGCTCACTGTTCAGGTGGATGGCACCGGAGCTGTGTACAGCTTTGTTCAGCCGATCTACAAGCAGATCGGAGAAATCAGCGTCGGTACGCACGGAATTTACTATCATGGAACCGGCGCTCATTTTGTGCCGGACGGTATGACGCTCTGATTCAATTTTTCATTCAAACTCGAAGCATATCATGAAAAAAACAACACTAGCAATGGCCTGCTGTCTGGCAGGATTCGTCTTCTCCTCCTGTGATTATCTCAGTTGCGTTATGGCACAGAATCCGGAGGAATGCGCCATCGGCAAGACCATGGAAAAAGCAGTTGGCTACCTCGCCGATGCCAAAGGTATCGACACCCAGGAGAAAGCGGAAAAGTTTGCTTCCAACTGGAACAAGGTTCAGATGGCCATTACCAGCGCTCAAAAACTCGGCATGGATGTGCCTGAAAATGTAAAGAAGACGTACAACGACACTCTGGAGCGTATCGTGAAGCATAACTACTTTGACTCTCCGACGCTTAAGGCCGCCATGGCCAACGCGGATTACATCAAGTAAGCGCATACAGGACCTCTCCCTCTTTTTCACCCAATCAATACCAATACCATGAAAAATACAATCATAGCAATCGCGTGCATGTGCATGCCGTTGGCATTCGCACAGGGGCCACGTCCGCATCATCCGGTTCCGCCTCCTCTGGGACCGCATCATCCCGCGCCCGGACCACATCATCCCGGACCGGGACCGCATCATCCCGCGCCCGGACCACATCATCCCGCGCCCGGACCACATCATCATTGATTATCGTGTGAGGCATAAAACAGTAACAGTAAAGGAGGGGGATGTTGAATCTCCCTCCCTTTGAGCCTTTGTCAGTGAGAATAGAGAAAAAGCAACGCATGAACAGGGAAAGAAATGAAAGTTCCATTTTCTTCCCTGCTTCAGCGTATGGTTGAAAAGCTGGCGATGGGGATTCGTAAGCAGCCGATAAAATGGGCGATTGTGACCGTGTGGTTTCTGCTCGGGCTGAGTTCCTGCAGCCAGATGTACAATTTGGAATCTGAGACCGGTCTCTATAAGGTGAAGCTGGTCCATACGATGAAAAGCGGTGTGGATGGCGTATGGAGCTGGGGAAAGGGAAATCCGTACGTTGATCAGAAGGAGGGGAAAATTTACATAGCCGAATTGAGAGTCGATCTCATTAAGGATGAATATCCCCGAGGCGCCGATTTTATGGTTCGAAGGATGCGCCGTTATGTTTCGGAAGCGGCGCAAAAAGCTCTCGAGGAGAGTAATGCCGCAAATCAGGCTAACTGGCAACTCACCGAAAACGAGTCTGAAGCTGACATCCGCGTGGACATGGCCATCGCGAGTTTCCGACCCCAGAAGCCCATCCTGCGCGTGGCATCTACGGTGGGCGGATTTTTCAGCCCTGTGCCGGGAGTGAGCAGTGTGGCCACACGTTACTCTCAAGGTGACATAGGGATCGAGTTGACCATCAGAAACGTGAAAGACGGGCGTTTGCTCTTTGCGTGCAAAGACAGCAACCGCGAGATGACCGGCCTGATTGAAAAGGAGGCTTATCGCAGGGGAGGAAATGCCGATGTGAATTTGCGCGTATGGGCTGATAGACTTGGCAAATTGATACGTTCTTGCTCGCCGGATCGTCTCGGGACGCGCAGCATTCGCGACCGAGCCAGAGAACGGACCTGGTGGGATGTCGTAACGACGCGTCTCACGTTGTAGAGCCGTCCCTTCTTCGCTCTGCGAAAGCACTCTTTTCCCTCGCTGCGCGTCTTCCTGTTCTGCTTATTGCAGCATGGAATCCTTGCCACGCAGGGTGGAATATGGTATATTGCGGACATGCCGAAGGTAGCCCTTATTCAACAACCCAGCGCTCCGACGATGGAGGAAAACAAGCGACGCACCGAGGCCGCTATCCGCGAGGCGGCGGCGGGAGGGGCACAGATTATCTGTACGCAAGAAATGTGTACAACGCCGTATTTCTGTTGCACGCAGGATTGCGCGGCGTTTGATTTGGCGGAAGAAATGCCCGGGGCATGGGGAAAGAAACTGCAAGGCATCGCGTCTGAGCTGGGGGTAGCGCTGGTTGTGGCAGGATTTGAGCGACGTGCGCCGGGGGTATACCACAACACGGCGATGGTGATTGATGCGGACGGCAAATTCCTCGGTGTGTATCGCAAGATGCATATACCGCAAGATCCAGGATTTGAGGAAAAGTTTTATTTCACCCCCGGAGACACGGGCTACAAATGCTTTGATACCAAGTTCGGCAAAATCGGCGTGCTCATCTGTTGGGATCAGTGGTACCCGGAGGCCGCGCGTCTCACGGCTTTGCAGGGTGCTCAGATTCTCTTTTACCCCACGGCCATCGGCTGGATTCCTGGAGAGGAGGAACTCTACGATGCCCAGCATCACGCATGGGAGACCGTGCAGTGCGGTCATGCCGTGGCGAATGGCTGCTATGTGTGCGCGGTAAACCGCTGCGGTACAGAAGGCGATACCACATTTTGGGGACAGAGTTTCGTGGCAGATTACTGCGGTCAGGTTATTGCGAAGGCTCCTGTGAATGAGTCATGCATTCTGTATGCTGACCTTGATTTTGCGGCATTGGAAGATCACCGCCGTATCTGGCCTTTCTTCCGTGACAGGCGCATTGACTCCTACGGTGGCATTATCCAACGCTGGGGAGAATGACTTCCTTTTCTTTCCCGGATTTGCCTGTCAGTGAGCGGCGACGAGAAATCGTGGCTGCTCTGCGGGAGCATCAAGTCTTAGTGGTGGTGGGTGAGACGGGGAGCGGCAAAACCACTCAGCTGCCGAAGATGGCTCTGCTCGCAGCCGGGGACAAATTGGGCAAGGTGGGCTGCACTCAGCCACGTCGTTTGGCAGCTGTTGCCGTGGCGCGTCGCTTAGCGGAAGAGTTGGGAACCGAGGGCGCGAGTTTGGTGGGCTACCACGTGCGTTTTGATGATCGCACGGGACCGGACACTCGCATTCAGCTCATGACGGATGGTATTCTGTTAGCCGAGACTCAGCAGGATCCTGACTTACGCGCGTATCATACCATCATTTTGGATGAGGCACACGAGCGAAGTTTGAACATTGATTTTCTGCTCGGGTATTTGAAGCTGCTCCTGAAACGTCGGAAGGATTTGCGGGTCATCATCTCTTCCGCTACGATGAATGCGGCGGCATTTTCGGACTTTTTTGACGGCACTTCGGTTATTGAAGTGCAGGGGAGGACATACCCGGTCGAGTTGCATTACATGCCACCTCGGGACGACCGTGAAGATCTACCAGCTCATGTGACGCGCGCTCTGCAGTGGCTCACGGAATACGATGCAAGTGGAGACGTACTCGTGTTTCTGCCCGGTGAGCGGGAAATTCGCGAATGCGCGGACGCTCTAGAGAGGATAGAATTGCCTCGCACGGATATTCTGCCGTTGTTTGCACGCCTGAGTCTCACGGATCAGCAACTCATCTTCCATCCGGCGTCTGACAGACGACGCATTGTACTCGCCACGAATGTGGCCGAGACTTCGCTTACCATCCCCGGCATCATGTATGTGATCGACAGTGGACTGGCGCGAATTTCCCGGTATTTGCCGGGGCGTCAGATTCAGAGCCTGCAGGTGGAGGCGATATCCCAAGCTTCCGCGCGGCAGAGAGCAGGTCGTTGCGGGCGTGTGGCAGAGGGTGTCTGCATTCGTCTGTACAGTGAAGAGGATTTTCATGCGAGAGAAGCGTACACCGATCCCGAGATACAGCGCAGTGCGCTGGCTGGAGTCATCCTGCGCATGACGGATTTGCGCCTACCGCCGCTCGGGGAATTCCCTCTGCCGGATCCTCCGAGCGACCGACTCATCCGCGAGGGATATAAAACCCTGCGTGAAATCGGCGCCATAGACGCTGCAAAGAAACTCACACCCATCGGGCGCAGTCTCGCTCGTTTGCCTCTCGACCCGCGGCTCGGGCGCATGTTGCTGGAGGCGCGGCGTGAGAATGCAGCGGCAGAGGCTCTCGTGCTGGTGGCCGGCTTGAGTATCCAGGACCCTCGGGAGCGCCCATCGGATCGAGCGGAAGAAGCCGACCGCGCGCACGCCGAGTGGAGGGATGAGGAGAGTGATTTCCTCTCCATGTTGTGTATGTGGCGCGCGATGGATGACTTCCGGGATGGGCGCAAGCTGCGTCGCAATGCCCTGCGCAAGTGGTGCTCTGCGCGCTATCTCTCCTTCACTCGCATGGTGGAGTGGTACAACTTGGAGCAGGATCTGCGCGATTTCCTCGCCCTCGCTTTGCGTTGGCGAGTGCCACACCTCCTACCGGAGCGTGAGCAGGCCCCGGCAGATTGCATTCACCGTGCCATACTCGCTGGCGCTCCGCTGCAAATCGGCGTTTGGAATCGCGAGGACAAGATTTACCGCAGTACTGTCGGTCGCGCTTTTTCCATCTTTCCCGGCAGCGGACTCTTTCGTCGCAAGAGTCGCGCGGCATGGGTATTCGGAACAGAACTTGCGGAGACCACACGCCTGTGGTTGCGACGCGCGGCTGTTCTGAATCCCGTCTGGGTGGAGCAGGTTGCTCCGCAGCTGTGCTCATGCCATGCCTTTGCACCGGAGTGGGATGCCTCAGCCGGAGTGGTGTATGCGCGGGAACGCGTAGTGTGCGCCGGCCTTACCATCGTGGAATCTCGCCGCATCAGTTATGCCCGTTACCACCCCGCTGAGGCCCGCGCCATCATGATACGCGATGGTATCTTATCCTTGGATATGAAGGGGGATTATCCTTTCATGCGGCATTTGCGCGCGACGTTGGAGCGCGTGGATGATGTAGAGCACAAATTGCGCCGCCGTGGACTCATCCGCTGTCCGGAGGCTATGTTCCGTTTCTATGACGAACGGATACCTGCCGATTGTTGTTCAGAGAAAGCGCTTCGGATGTGGTTGGAAAACAATCCGCACGTGTTGGACATTCCATACGAGGAGTGTGTATATCCCGGAGAAGACGAGGCTCCCGCTGAACAATATCCGGATGAAATACATGTTGCAGAGGATACCTACCCGGTGTATTACCTGCATGATCCGGATGCGGAGGATGATGGGGTGACTATTGGGGTACACATTGACCAACTGGATCACTTCCCGGATTACTTGCCGAGTTGGGGAGTTCCGGCACATTTAAAACAACGTGTGGAGATTCTGTTGCGTAGTTTACCCAAGCAAGATCGGCAGTACCTGATGCCTTTTGCGGAGAGCGCCGACGAGTTTTGCTCGGAGCATGCGCGTACGGAGTCCTATGAAACGCTACAGCAAGCGCTTGCAAAGTTTGTTCACCATCGTACCGGGCGGTTTTGTCATCCCAGTGAGTTTGATACCGCCCGCATGCCTCAAGAGCTTGTTACTAAAATTTGGGTTTGTGATGATGAAGGACGTGAACTTGCCCTAGGGACCAATGTGAGTCATCTGAAGAGTGCCCTATCCGATTATCGTACCAGACGCTTTCGCCAGCAGGCAGCTCGTACATTGAGCAGTTCCCCAATGACGCACTGGGATTGTGGCGAATTACCGATGCGTGTTGAGGTTGGGTCCGAGAGTGGGTATCCAGCCCTGGCGGATGGCGGAAATTGTGTGCGGGTGAGTATATGCACTTCATTGGGGCAAGCGGAGCATGTACACCGCGCTGGAGTGCGGAGATTGGCCTGGATTCGGTGTGAAGACTTTTTGCAGGGACTGAGAAAGAAACTCCCTATCCTAGATGTGCAAGCGCGCATGGCTTTAATGAGTGTTGGCGCACAGCCTAAGCGAAATGCAGAGATGAGCCTTATGGCCGCTATGGATTTGGCTCTCGATCCGTTGCCACGCACGCCGGATGACTTTGAGACAGCGTGTCTGCGCATGCGCGAGCAACTATATGATATACTTTCAGGTAGTATTGCAGGTGTGTGGCAATTGCTGGCGTACACTCAAGATTCACTGAGTAACTTTCAGACGACAATGGGTAAGGAGTCCTCTATGCACCGTGTGGCAGCAGATCTGGAAAGGCAATGGGCATGGCTCACTCGACCGCATTTCCTGTGTGCCGCGCCTCCCAATAAATTGGGGGATTACGCGCGCTTCTTGCGCGGGATGAGAGAGCGACTCCAGCGGCTTACACACCGACCTGTTGCGGATGACTTACATCGGTTGGACCTTTTTAATGCCACGGTACATCAGGTGTTTTATGACGAATATCCTGTTCATGTTGAATCTGCTGCGTGGTTGAACTTTGCGTATATGGTGGGCGAATACAGACTTTCTCTTTTCGCTCCATCACTTGCTTTGAAAGGACGTGCTTCTGCAAAAAAACTAGAGGCAGAGTGGAAAACAATCACACAAGGAGGACGTTGAAAGCCTCGTCTGTAAGCATGTGTCAGTCCATGTCTGTTTGAAAGATGTCGTCACGCGTGGGAATCGGATTCTCACAGGGGGAGAGACTATTCTTTGATTCTGTGCCGTTACAGATTATTTACGACTCGGTTTGCTGCATTGATTTATTCCCTCCGTAAAGAGTACTACGTCTTTAATGACTATTTTTTGAACAACTCGGATAAACGTCTCCATGAAATCGAAGTCTGTCACTTCTGGCGTTGTGACAGTGAAAAATTAACACTAAGATTGGAAGAGTCTTCATTAAATGGTGAATCGAATCGAGTATCACGAACATGTCGGTGCGGGATATTTTTATGCATACCATAATAGAAGTCTCAGCACTTTGAGCAGGGCAAACGCATTAGAAAAATGGATTCATTTTAAGGGAGGAGACAAGAGGGTCACTGATGTCCCAAATCGTTGC
>CANQAC010000052.1 GCA_947589345.1 uncultured Akkermansia sp. | reverse complement strand
ATTCGCGAGGGATTTCTCTTGCAATTTGGGCTAAAATGGTTATCTTAGGCATGGAAGGTTTTTTGTTGTTGCACCCTCAGAATACTCTTTTCTGAGGAAACAAATTAACCTTCCTTTTTTTGTCTTCTCTTACCCTCCTTCATTATTTTCTTGGGACGGATGTGCCTGACGCATCATCGCAGAGAGTCTATCCAAGAATCTTCCGGTTCAATGAGCGAGGACCTCTGCGGAGCATACAGGGCATCTTCCTCAGCCGTGTTACCGACATAAAGCGGATCTTCCTCTCCATCTGCCAAAACGACGATGCTGTGGTTGGCAGCGCGACGGAACTTGCCGGTATGCACGGCCGTGCGTACCACCTGCTGCGAGGAACCAGGTCGCAGAGACTTTGCCCGACTCTCCAACTCACACAGGGGTGTTACTTCCGTCTGACGCGTCGAACCGCCTTGCTGCCAAACGAGGACTCCCACACATAGGGCTCCTAAACTAAAAGCTGATGCCCCGAGAGCCAAGCGCTTCACGCCCAAACTATTCATAAACATCACCAGGTGTTCCCACAGGACGCTGCGAGCCGACCGACATACCAGCTCACGCTCCACACGACGCCGAAAATCATTGATGAAACGATCTTCAAAGTGGGCTTCGTGAGTCGTCTCGACCCACAATGTGCGCAAAAGCACGGTTAGCTCTCGCACGTCGTCATTTTGCTCGCCGGATTTTGGTGTTTGTTGATCCATAGAGGGATAGTTTTTTTGTTATGTGGGTCTGAATGAGAGACAAACATGTAGAGAGGTTTGTTCAAAAAAAATCCGTTTTTTTTGCGGGGTGCAAAGACACGACTTGTTCATCTCCTTCGAACAGGTAAACAGGAGGAGGTAAAAGTTGCACCCCGGTGTCGGTTAGCCACTCTGCAATCAATTGCGCCCCCTGATGCACATGGGCTTGTCTCTTCTGCATGGTGTTTTTTGTCATTTCCTGCATGGCGTCTATATCATAGAGAACCGCTCCGGGCACCTTCGCACAAGCAGGATCGGCGTTACGAGGTACTGACAGATCGATTAGAAAAAGAGGCTTTCCTCCCCGGGTTGAACACGCTTGTTGTACAACCTCACGCGTTACCACGTACACCGGGGCTGCGGTTGATATAACAACGATGTCCGCACGCTCGAGGAATGGGACCCAGTCCGCAAATCGTATGACTTTGCCGCCCACGATTTCTGCCAATTTTTGCGCGCGGTCATACGAGCGGTTGGCTACGAAAATACTTTGCACCCCGCGTGACTTGAGACTCTGGGCAGTAGCGCGTGCTACATCCCCGGCTCCCACGACTAACACACTGACCCCGCTTAAATCTCCCAATATCTGTTGCGCGAGCGTCACCGCTGCCGCTCCCACTGAGGTAGGCCCTGCAGTGATGTGTGTGCGGCTGCGCACTTTTTTCCCAATGGAAAAGACGCCTTGAAAGATGCGGTGGGTCAGCGTGCCGACTGTCTCTGCATCGCAAGCGGTACGGTAAGCATCCTTGAGCTGACCGAAGATTTCTGTTTCACCGATCACCATGGAGTCCAAACCTGAGGCAACCATAGCCAAGTGGCGCAACGCTTGAGCATCGTGGTACAGGTAAAATGTACGCTCCGGTGTCGTAAGCCCCTTCAGAAAGAATGACTGAATTAAGCGCGCAGAGTGTGCAAAATCTGCAGCGCTGTAGTATACTTCGGTGCGATTGCAGGTAGAAAGCAAAACGCACTCTTCCACCTCGCATTGCTGCTGCAACTGGACTGTAATGTTCTTTTGCAGCCGCACCGGCACCGCGAACTTCTCCCTCAGTTCGACAGATGCTGTCCGATGGTTTAACCCCAAACAGGCAAAAACCGGCAGTAACTTACTCATGAAGGTGATTGGGTTGCCCATTGGGTGATGGCTTTTACCAAGCTTGGTATTGTGTGCAGCTCAGCTTCCACCTGAGGTTTGACTCCAAGCTTGTTTAACGTTTCGGTGGTAACAGGTCCCATGCTGGCCACGTGGCATCGCTTCGGTAATTCCAAACCCATTTGCCGAAAATACACCGCCGCGCTGGAACTGGCAAAGGTGATAAGGTCTGCTCCTTCCTCAAGTACAATTTTACCATAGTCGGCGTTCCCGGGCGCCACGTCATAGGCGATACATTCGTCCACAATAGCCTTACGCTTTTCCAGCTCACACCGGATGACCGTACGCGCTTTTTGTGCATGCACCCAAAGAACGGTGCAATGTGCCAATCCTCCATACTCATCCGCTTTGCGGTCAAACTCAGCTATTAACTCCTCGGCCACGGCCTTCTGCGGCATCACATCCACCATGAGTCCTCGTTTTTTGAGCTGCTCCGCCGTGCCTGGCCCCAATGCGGCGATACGCGCTCCGCCCAGCTCCCGCAAATCTTTGTACACTGTGTAAAACGCTTCAAAAAATCGTTCTACCCCATTAGGACTCGTAAAGACCAACCAGTCATGGTGCGGGCTGTTTACTACTGCCTTAGCAAAGGCTTGTTTATCCGCCGGCGGCACGATACGTAGCGTGGGCAATTCTGCTACCTCTGCGCCGAGTTCTCGCAACATTCTGCAGAGTGTCTCATTCTGTTCACGCGTGCGGGTTACAATGATGCGTTTGCCTGCCAGCGGGAGATGCTGCCGCCACTCCAACTGATCCGCGAGTTTTACCACATCGCCCACAATGACAACTGCCGGTGCAGATAGCCCGGCTTGTTTTGACGCCTGTGCCAATGTGGCAACGGTAGCCTTCACGGTGACCTGTTTTGCTGTTGTTGCCCATTGCACAGCAGCTGCCGGTGTTTGTCCGGGCAACCCCGCCTTTTGAAGTTCCCTCATGGTATCGGCAAGCCGCGCAGCTCCCATGAGCATGACTCGTGTTCCCAGAGTTTTTGCAATGGCCGTTGCATAGGATATCCCTTCTTTATCCCCTGCGCTATGTCCGCTCAATATGGTGAGTTGAGAGCTGTAGTTGCGGTGAGTCACCGGTATCCCCGCGTATGCCGGCCCGGCAATCGCCGAGCTGATCCCCGGGACTACCTCAAACTCCACTTTTGCTGCCTGCAATGCCTCTGCCTCTTCTCCACCCCGCCCGAACACGTAGGGATCTCCGCCCTTTAAGCGTACTGTGCATTTGTAGCGCTTGGAGCAGTCTATTAACAGTTCGTTGATTTTTTCCTGAGGCACAGTGTGCCGGTCTGCGCGTTTGCCTACGTCGATCAGCTTGCATCCAGTTTTACACCATCCCAGCATTGTCCGCGGCACGAGGGCGTCGTACATCACACAATCCGCTTGCTCCACCAATTCTCGCCCACGCAGCGTCATAAGACCCGGATCACCCGGACCCGCTCCCACAAGATGTACTTTCCCCTGTATCCCACCACTCATAGCTCTGCCGTCGGTTCCTCGTCCGTTGCTTCGGTAGGTGTTGTTGCCTGCTGTTCCACTTCGAGTTCAGAGGTTGTTTCGGACTTTTCTTCTTGCGGAGCCGGCACCTCGCTCATTTCTTCGGGAGCAGCTGCAGCAACGGATTCCTTCGGCTCTGCAGACGGTAAAGCCGGAGGTGTCGCGGGTTGTTCAGGTTCCGGCTGAGGTTGCGGCGCGGGGCGCTCATCCCCCTCTTCACTGGGAGGGAGGGTGTTCGCTATAGCAGGTCCCGCCGGGGGGTGTTCGGGAGTTTCATTGCCAGCCGCACGCTTCCCCATGCGGATGAGCTGGGAGACTGTGACCAAATGAAAACCGCGGTTGAGCAGCCCTTCCACGACCCCTTCTACAGCCTGTAACGTCGATGCATGTATGTCGTGCAGCAAAATGATTGAACCGTTGCGGGCTTGGTTGACTGCACGATCTATGACGACGCTTACGCCGGGATGTTTCCAATCCACGGTGTCGACATCCCACAGTACTGAGGGATTACCGTAGCGATCCATCATCAGATCGATGATATGCTTATTAGTTGCTCCGTATGGGGGGCGCATGAGGGCAGGTTTACGGCCTGTGGCTTCTTGAACAACAGCCGCTGTGCGATCCATTTGAGAAATAATCTGCTCCTGACTCGCCTTGATCAAGTTCACATGACTCCATGTATGCGAGGCTATCTCATGTCCTTCTGCTGCCGCCCTCGCCAGTATTCCTTTGTTGCGTGCAGCGTTTTCTCCCAGCACAAAGAACGTGGCGCGTACGCCATGTCGGCTCAAGATGTTGAGGATCTCAGGCGTCACGCTCGCGCTTGGCCCGTCATCGAAAGTGAGCGCCACATACTTACCCGGCACACTCACCCGGGCTATTCGTTTGCTGGGCGCTTGGGGGCTGAAAGTTGCTTCTGCCAGCGGCTTCGGCTGTTTTGGCGTCCTGCTCCACACCGCTTTGTTGCTGTCCTTTCTTTGCTTGACAATCGGCTTGACCTCGTTCTGCGGTTCGGTAAAAACGGGCTCCTGCTCGTTGGTGGGATGTTTGCCCGCCGGCGAGCATCCCACACTCAATACCGCAAAAAGCGCGAGGATGACTGCAAATCTTTTCATGGCATCTCAGGGTGAACAAGCCCATTATACGCCGCCTTATTAAGCTTGGCAAGCTTGTTCTCCGTGCGATTCATCTCTTCCGCTCGGATTTTGCCGGCTCCGGATAATTAGGGCCAGATGGACGTTGTTTTCTGGTGCAAAACTTTGCCAAAGTCTTGCAAATTCTGGTGGATTGCCATGCTGTCGGGGCGCGCTCTATTTTGACTCAGTACGCTGTTGCCCAATTCGCCTGTTTGGCAACGCCATTGGTGTAGCTAGAACAGGTTTGAGAAGAAACGATGCAGGTTCTGTGCGAACTATGGAATTGACAAAGCTTCCTTAATTTTGGGAAGCATTTTGCGCACCAGCGGTACGGAAGCTCCCGGATTCATGTGGTCGCTATCCACCATCAATAATTTCCCTTCTCGCATGGTATGGAACACTTCGCCTGGCTCTAGCGTTTGCAGGGGTTCAATCAGGGTACACAAGCCTTCGTGTTGCATTTTCCGTAAGATAGGCAGACACGTCTTATTGAGTTCATTGTATTCTTCCGCGTTGCAAACAGCTGCCACTTGTTCTGCGCTTCGGGCATCTCTTCCTTGAAGCGCAAATATCTTATCGAAGTGTAAGAGAGCAGCTTGCTGGGGAAATTCAGGAGTAGGACCAATAAGAATGACTTTCTTTCCGCAGTCTCGCAATTCACACAAAAAAATGCGCAATGCATGTTCAACGCGATCTGCCGAATCCCCGAATCTGGCCCTCCAACGCTGAGCAATAACCACGTGAGTGATTTTCGGATGATGGCTCAGCCATGACATAAGCGCACGTTCTCGAGCGGAGGCTTTTCCCCAGTCAGGTTTTTTGTCTTCCTCCCACCCGTGCAGGGGGTAGATATACGAAGCCAAGTAAACGCCGGGAATGTTTTCCTGCTTAAAGCCGGCATCCATACCGGCGAATAATGCAGCAGCATGACTATCCCCCATTAGAACACAAGTCGCCTCGTTCTCCCCGTTGCCCATAACCATCAGAGGAGTTCGAAAATTCTTAGGCGTTCGTTCGTCTTGGTTCATCAGCTTAAAGACTAACGGGAATAGGGGAAAGTCATCCCGGAGCAATCCATTCTCCAATGCTGTGTCCTTGCTCATTTTCCAATCGGAGTACGTCGGGAGTTCCCAGCTGCTGCTCGGTAAGTAATCTCTGAAGCCTGAAGTCCTGCGCCCCTCGCGGCACAGAAAGAGTGTTGCTACCCACAGCGCAAGTATGACCCACCAGTTAAATTGGCGTTTTTCCACGTACTTCCAAAATGCAATGCTCAACACGAGTGAGATGAGGAGAGCCATGAGCTCCTGCAGAACACTCGGCTGACCAAATGCCCACAATCGCATCAAGACGATGACAGGCATGTGGACGAGGTAGAGCGAGAAAGATATCTTCCCGAGCCACAAAAGAATTTTTGCCCGCAAAAGAGCATAGATGAATCGACATTCTGGCGCGTAACACAATGTTAAAACGGTACCGACAACCACGCACAGCGTTCCCGGCAAATGTTTTGAGAACTCCGATGGCGGGAGTCCACCTATGAGTATCGGCAGGCACATGAGGGCCAAGCCTCCAACTGCGGCAACTTGCGGCAGACGTTTTCCTATTTTGCTCGGCAAGATGCAGATAAGACCGCCGGCCAGAACTTCCCAGAGCCTTGGCGTCATCTGGTAGTAGGAAACGGGTTGCACCTCCCCGGTAACCGATAGGCCGAGCGTTGCGGCATATTCGGCAATAGGTTCTGCATAACGGTAGAGCAGTGATGCAGATCCTATTGCTGCCAGAACGCAAAGAATAACCCTCTTAGGCAGTTTTTGCAGAGCTTGATCGCCCAGACTAAACAGGAGATAAACCTGCAAGATGACGGAAAGGTACCACAAATGCAGCAGGGGCATGTAAGCGGAATCTCCCGCAAAATAATTAGAAAACTCGCGTCGCAACATTAAATTAGCTCGTGCCAGACAAGCCGCGTAGCCCTGCTTGCTCAGCATGAGCATATCGCTCCACCATAGCATCACCATCCCGGCTATCATTGTCAGGAGAATGAGCACTAGCATGGATGGCACGATCCGTTGAACACGCCGTCCCAAGAATGCTACACTATCTCGCCAAGTCGTCGCTTTATTTTGGGCCGCTCGTTTGCGGAAAAGCAGGAACCCCGTAATGACGAGAAAAATATCAACCCCAAGATAGCCACATGCCCATATTCCCCTTCCGTACATATGGTAAAACAAAATGCAGAGAATGGCGAGGCCTCGTATTCCTGCTACGTGCTCTAAAAATACCTTATTACCCCCCCTATATATTGGTTGTCAGTGTTCTGCATAACTATATGTAGCGCAATACGTACAAATTGTAGCACTATCTGCTGGACACATCAAGTCATTATGTGGTCAGCACTTCACGCGCAGGGTCTGTTTCAGATTTGTGGACGAGAAAAGCGCGCTTGTTCGGTTTTAACACGATAGAAATCAACAGACAACCGTTTCGTCCACCGCTAAAAGGATTTGATTTCTCTTGCGTCCTCAAAAAAGCTTGGCACATAGTCAAACTCTTCCCGGGTCATTTTAATCCCTTTCCTGCATGATCCCGTTCGTCCTCTGTTGCTTTTGTCCTCGCAATTCACACTTTTATTCAGAAAGATATGTCTTTCTCCATCGATCGATAAGGATTTCTTTTTCGCTCTCCGGCACATTTTGCAATTCAGGCGATGTAACGAACCATTTATACGCTTCCTCGATGTTTTGCTCTACACCAACTCCTCCAGCATAACAATGACTTAAATAGGTCGCATCCAGAGCATTCTTTTTTTCCTTATTTTGAATGATATGGAGTCCTTTCTCCGCGTAAATCATGCGCTGTTGTTCTGCAAGTTCAATGAGTCCATTTACATTCAAAGCCAGATCCAGCATGGCGTATTCACTACCATCTTTGGCCGCCTTTCTCAGCCACTTGTTCGCGAGTTCACGGACTTCCTCATTTGGTTCCTTGTACGTCCACATTGCAATCATCAATTTACCAATTTTCCACTCAGCCTCCGGATCCCCTTTACTTGCGGCACCAATAATATCCTGCACGGTATCCCGTTGCATCTCATCCTGATATTGCTCGATGAGAGTCACTGTATTATCCAGCAATTTTTCATCTTCATTTCCCTGCTTGGAACAGCCGCAAATAAACACAGCGGCGACCATGTAGAATAATTTTTTCATTGCTTTGTATTTATTGGGGTTGTCATCTGATGTTTGGACGTAAAAAACTCGGAGTTCGTACTAATCCAATTGTAATTGGTTGACTTTGAATCAATTTGTGAGTCATTGATCGCGTGGGAACGGGTGAGCTTTGCGGTTGTACCACCTGATCTCTCTGTCGGGGAGGTAGAGATCACCTCGTCTGTCGCATGGTACGTCATCGTGGCTGCTTTCGCCTTCCGTTGCATTTGTTCTTGCTATTCACATTCCACCAATTCCCGGGGAATTTCTCTTGCAATTTGGGTTAAAATGGTTATCTTGGGCATGGAAGTTTTTTTGTTGTTGCACCCTCAGTATACTCTTTTCTGAGGAAACAAGTCAACCTTCCTTTTTTTGTCTTCTCTTACCCTCCTTCATTATTTTCTTGGGAAGGATGTGATTTTTTTTGTTAATTTTTATTTTAATTTGGTCAATTGTAGCCCGGTAGTCATCCTCTACACGAAGAACACCATTAGCCACAGCGTGAGTATCATCAGTATATGATAATGTAACAATTAAACTAAACGATCCTTGGTCCTCTGTTCCTCCAAACTCATCCGGAACATCATCTCCTTCAACACGCAATTTCACATTCCCATCGTTCCTTATACTATAATCTGCCCATGCCGCCACTTTAGGGAAAGATGCCGTCTCCTTCAATCTAGTGCTGATATACTGGCGCAACGGCATTCGCACACTAAGCCTCAAACCAATTGCACTTGATTCTATTTTACCTTTTGAGAAGTCAATCTTCATAGGCATCAGTATGTACTTTTCCCGCATATTGACATCTCTTGGCTTTACAACGGCCTGTGAAAAATCGAGCTCCATTATGCAATCCTTCATCATTTGAATGGACGGCGCTTTCATAACTTCCATATTTTGATGCTTATAACTTGCTATCGCATTGGGATTATCCTCTTTTAAAGCATAAGCGTTATCTGCATTTGGGTGAAAAATCGTAGCTAAGCAAAAAACGGCAGTTACAGACATCCAGTATATCATATTATACTCCTTTCTATAATTATTTTTTTCTTTTTAGGGCATGTTATTTTTCTTTTTTCGTAGCTAGACAAATCCTTATAGATAGAGTTTGTATCTTTTAAACGTCGCCCCAGAATCTTAGTTCCTTTCGTCCCGCTTCGATCTCTTATCCCCTTAAAAATAACATCAACTGACTTGCAGCATGAATTTTCGCATATTTTTTTGCCTCTTGCTGAGCAGACTTCAATGCTTGCTTTAATGCATTAGCAAATCCCTGTCTTCTGTCTTTCAGCGTTTTACCTTCATTGGGATTTAGTCCCGCATTATTCTTTTTGTTGTTTTCCTTACCTCTGTTTTTATCTCCTAGGTTTGAGTTCTGCAAATTTGGAAATCCCGGAATAGCATATCCTGCGGGAGCCGGAGCCACCTGACACCCAAATGGGCCAAAAGCAGTAGTTGTAGGATCATAATTTTGATAATTATCTTCAATGTATTGATCCACATCGTTACCGTGTCCCCATACAATAGTGACAGTACACTTAGTCTGTTCCAAACCAATGTAATCAATAGTATTGGTAGATGCGTTATATACATAAGCATATAAATTATTCCCCGCATCCTCTCCCAGAATATCCCTCCGCGTCCACCTGCCGTCGAGTGGATTATAGTAGCGGAAGTTGTAGTACACGAGTCCCAGCTCGGCATCATACATTTCACTGCTCCATTGGATACATTGGGTGGCATCCCCTTCAGCTGTTACTTGTCCATAGGGTGAGTACGTGTAGATGGTACGGATGAACCCTTCCTGCCCGTACAGCTCGCAGATGTTCTTGGTCAAGTCCCAACCGTACGTGTACCACACTCCGTTCTCGCGGATGGCAAGCGGTCGCGTGGCGACTTCTTGTGTCGGAGCCCAGATGATGAAGCGCAAATCCGGGTGCTCGGCGTGTCCTTCGCGCAGGTCGTAAGCTGCAACTTGCAGGTAACCTCGGTAGATGTAGCGCTCGTGCAGGGTGGTTGTGCCATTGGTGACTACTTTCTTCTCAAACCGACGTCCCATGTAATCATAGTCGCAGGTGATGACGGTATGCCCGTCCTCGCTTTCGAAGCGTACAGCTCGGTTCTGGGCGTTGTAGGTGACGTGCCAGATGCCGGTCGTGGTCTGGACAAGCGTCTGATTGCCGTCCGCATCGTACTCCGGCGCGAAGTCCTCGCCGTTCGTGCTGATGCGCGTGTACTGGTTCAGATCATTGGCGTCGTAGGTGATATCTTCGGCGGCTTCCTGAGCAATCTCGCGATTGCCGATGTTGTCGTATGAATAGGCATAGGCACTCTCATCAAGTAGTGCACCCGTCAATTGACTCAGCATCGCCCCATCGATTCTTCGCCCCTTCGGGGCAAAAGCTGCGCTTTTGTCCAATCGCCCTGCCAGCCGTCGGGCGCTTTCGCTTCTCTTGTTGTAAGTGAAGGCGTCAGCATGATGAACCTCCTTGTCCGGATAGCGCGTATCGCGCGTCGTCGGTCTCCCGAGCGCGTCGTAATTGTACTCGCGTTGCGTCACGAGACTATTGTCTCGCACGTAATCCATGCCCGTGAGCAGGTCGCGTTTCTCCTCGTAACTCTGCGTGAGCGTCACCCCATTCGGCATGGCGAGCGATTGCAGCAGGTTGCTGCCCGCAAGGTAACCGTAGCGGAATTGATGAACCGTACCCTCATGCGTGAAGACGGCAGAATGGATACGTCCCAGTGTGCCGTACGTCGTGGAAGCCTCGCACTGCGATGCGCCGTCCTTGAGCAGGGCATAGCCCGTGCTGCGACCGTAGGCATCCCGCTGTTCCTGCAACAGGAAGCGAGAAGAAGCGATTTGCTGCACCTCCTCGAGCTGGCTTCCATACCGACCGTAGCTGATACTGCGCGCTCCGGAAGCGTCCTGCACCGCTGTCAACTGACCGAGGAAATTGTAGGTAAACTTCTGTGCGGGCGTGCCGTCACTAAAGTTGATGCTCGTGAGCAAACCGCGGTTCAGATTGTACGTGTAAGTGGCTACCACTCCACGCGCATCCGTCACGGTGGCGAGATTGTTGTACGCGTCATAGGTCTTCACCGTCCCCTTGCCATCCGCGTAGGTCTTGCGAAGCTCCAGCCCCGTAGCCAAATCGTACTCCCACGTGGTCGTGTCGCCCTCCAGCCCACTCGGGTCGGTAGAAATCACCTTGCCTGTGGCTCGGTACGTCATCGTGGCTGCTTTCGCCTTCCGTTGCATTTGTTCTTGCTATTCACACTTTCCTGAAATCCTATTTGAAGTTAAATCTTCCTTTATATGCAAATCCGATTCAAAGAGAAGGTAATAATGCCTCGTAGGAGAAGAAGGGGAATCTATGAAGGACATGCGCCACACGCGGTCGGTTGTACTGTCACTATACGAAAGCATTGCGGCATTTCTTTCTAAATCAATTTTTCTTCTCAAGTGTCCGGCAAGGTAGTGAAACATGATGACAACAAATGAAATTTCACGATCAGTCATCAACCGAACCGAATCGAGACTCTTGAGTGACAAAGAAACATCCGCATTGTTGCAGAAAAGGCAAGATGAACAAATCAGACGGCATGAACGATCAGTCGAACTTGCCTCATGGTCAACATACAGAGAACTATTCATTAAAAACAGCGCCTTAGTTTCGCCTCCGTTGCGGAGCCAAAAGCATCCCCATTTTGAAATCTCTCTATATTGTTCCTCTGTCATTACTTTATTTTCAGTTAACAGCCCAGACAAATAGGTCCATCATTTGTCCATCTATTTGTGGAAGTTCCTCAAATCGATCCTCTTTTTCATAGTAGATGAACCGTCTCATTTCTCCTGTTTGTTTTCCATTGATCACTCCGATTTTCCAATCGAAAGCATCATTATTTCCATCGGCGTGCATACGGTATGAAAGAGAATAATGCAAATCACGTTCAGAGAGACCGTACTCTATTGCCAATTTATGGATAAGTAGTCTCACCCCCAATTCTTCCTCCTCTGTTAAGGGACAAACCCCATCGCCCTCCATTTGTGCTTTTGGCATAAATCCAAATGACTCTTCATATTTCTCGCCCGCTTCATAGGAAAAATAGAAACCTTCCTCCTCATTCGGACAACTTGCTCGAGTGAGTCTCACCACGCGAACAAGCCACCGACCGTCATTGATCCAAACGGCGTCTCCAACTTGCACCTCCCGCGCAGTTTTCGGATAAGTCATCATGGTGTCTTCCTTCTCCGTTGCATTTGTTTTTGTGATTCACACTCTACTTTACGGAACCCCCGTTTTTTATTTCAACCAGCATCGTCCGGCATGCCACTATCAGCACGAATGGGGGAGTCCAAATTCACCCCATCGTCTGATTAGGCTTCTAAGTTTCTTTTCTGAGGTGAGTCCAGGACTCACAACCCAACTATTGTCATCACTAATGATTTTATTCAGATGATTGATTACAAAAGAGACAATCCAATGATAGTACTCGTTCGGCTCCTGTATCTTCTCCTTCTTACCCTGGAAAACTCCTAATAAGTCATAAGCAATTTCTTCATAATCTGATGGCTCGAATTGATCTTCGTTTCTCTTAAGATATGATTTTACTGAACCCAAATAATAAAAGAAAGCTTTATTACCCATATAGGTCAACTCCTCTGCATAGTATCCGAAATTTTCCTCGAATAACGCAACAGCATCTTCTTGATTTTTACCAAAAAAATGCTCCAATGCACTCCGTTCATCCAGATCTAAACCATTTGAAGGGCTGATGTCTAATCGGCTCAATGGATATTCCCCCTTTTCCATCCTATCGACAATCTTTTAAGAACGATGTGTACCTCGCAAGATTCTTAGCTGCCTTTGCGTATTCCGATTGATGAGCCCTTTCTTGGTTCGGCTAAGGGACGAGCCATTTGGTAGACTCGCCCAGTCTTCGTGCCTCTATTGTTGCCTCATTGGGGAGGAATGGCTCCCTTATCAGCCCTACAATAACCCGGGCATCCAGCTGGGAAATCCCACTCCCCTCACATATGCTCTTTTTCCTTTTTCCCCTTTTCCTCATTGCCTTGGAAGCAACGACAAGCCGCTTCCCTCTCTGCGAATGCCGAGTGTTTTTCCTTGAAGCATTGGCTACCCCTAATTTCATGTGTCTATGCTACCACTTGTTTCTCACCCAGGCAAACTCTTTTCTCTCTTCTTGTTATGGTTGTGGGTCGCAAAATTAAATGAGACGGGTCACATAAAATGTTGCATTTGTCATTGCAATTCACAAGATTGTTGTGCAAAAAACAAAGCACCAAATCTCCATTTTTTCTTTGCACAGAAAGAGCGCACCCATTTAGATTTCTTTCGTTAGAGGGACGAACTTGAGCGATACGACCGTTAATAATAAGAGGAGCAGACGCGATCTTCATAGCAGAAATAAGTTGCTCCAAATGTTCCTTGTCGATATCCAACACAAATTGCGTTTCAGCATG
Source organism: uncultured Akkermansia sp. (assembly GCA_947589345.1). GTDB lineage: Bacteria > Verrucomicrobiota > Verrucomicrobiia > Verrucomicrobiales > Akkermansiaceae > Akkermansia. The sequence goes on along the minus strand of CANQAC010000052.1, from coordinate 428 downwards.
ATAAAGCACACTAACTTGTTCGGTGTACGTTCCCCCACCGCAAGATAGGAGGGTAAAAGAGCATGCAGGCATAAGAAAGATTTTACTCCTTTTCATTTTCGAAATATATTGACTGTACCACTATATCTATCAGTGGGGATAACCTTGCAAACATCTTTCATCGTTTTCTTCTATCTTTCACCTGTTGCCTTTGTTCTCGTCATTCACAAATTGAACTGCGAATACCCCATCATAAAGTCTCTATGAGCGATCGCGGTGATCGAGTAGGAGGTTTCCGGAGCTGCAAATACTCCAGCATGAGGTACCTATAAGCAGGATCGTAGAGGTCATCTGCTGCTTCTTTCATGAGCATAATTCCCTTTTTCCAGTGGGCATAACTTGGAACTCTTCCCATAGGCCACCCGGAACAGAGATAGTTCGCCAAAATG
>CANQAC010000051.1 GCA_947589345.1 uncultured Akkermansia sp. | reverse complement strand
CTAGGGCCGGAGGGACTTGAACCCACGACCAAGGGATTATGAGTCCCCTGCTCTAACCACTGAGCTACGGCCCCACACGCATGGTACCCGAGAAGTTGGCGCCTGGCAAGTCCAAAATTGGATGAATATGTCATGAAGGAAAACGGAGATAAAGAAGATATGGGGAAACGAAGGGACTTGCTATAGCGAGGGAAGCGTGTTAGACTACGGGCATGTCACGATATCATGGAGAGCAAGTACTCGTGGTGCCACGAGCAGCATACGAAGCGGTCGGAGCATTTCATGGAGTGCGCAGGAATCCTCAGGATTACCTGGCAGCATTTTTAAGACCGGGTGTGGCACGCTACATGGATCGGGACATGGCCGAAGAGGATCCGCAATTCAAGCAGATCATCACGTACGCTATATTTCGGCATCAGGGTCGTATCCTTGCGTATGCACGCACTCCAAAGGGCGGCGAATCCCGCCTGCATCATAAAATGTCCCTAGGAATCGGGGGGCACATCAACCCGATTGACGGATTGACCGACAGTCTCGAAACATACTTAGCGGGAATGGAGAGAGAAATTCGCGAAGAAATTCGTTTTTCCGGAACAGCTACCCAAAAGATCTACGCCATCATCAATGATGACACGAATGATGTCGGTAGCGTACACTTGGGTGTGGTACACCTTTTCGAGCTGGATCATGAGGACGTGACTTCAAACGAAAAGAAACTTGCAGAGCTGGCCTTTCATGAATTGGATGAGCTGGCGGGACCGCTCTATGAACGCCTGGAGACTTGGTCAGCTATCTGTGTGGAAGCGTTGAAGGCAGACCGAGGGTAACCTAGTACTATGCAGTACCTGGAATCAGCACATGCGCGGGCGCTGGTGGCTGCCATGGCTGCGGCTTTATTGATGGGGTCGCTGTGTGTCTTTGTACGAGAATCGCATTGCAGTGCGCAATTATGTTCTTTTGCCCGGTTTGGAGCAGGCTTCTTACTTATTGGCGGAGCGGCGCTATATGGCAAAGCGCGCCGTGGAATAAGTCTGCGATTTTCTCCTGCTGCCTTTGCTTCCGGGGTAAGCATCGGGCTGTGTATCTTATTCTACTACTTGGCGATACGTAACACTTCGGCGGGAATTGCAGCTTTGCTGCCGGCAACCGGTCCACTGCTGGCTGCCGTGTGGGAAGCCCTGTTGGAAAAAAAACTCCCCCCTCGACGGGATGTGATGCTACTGGTAACAGCCGGCTTGGGCATTGTTCTGGTGACGTGTTTTGCGCCCGGGAACATGCCGGGGCAACATCATGCACTGGGGATCCTGTATGGAATGCTCTGTGGGTTATGTTATTCATTTTACATTGTGTTGAGTCGTTTCATGCACACCGAAGTGAGCATGCTGCGTCGCCTGTTTTGGCAATCGGCTGCGGGAATGCTTGCTCTCATTGCTCCGCTGGTTGCCACACAACATGTATTTCAAGGGTGGCAAACCGGATGGCCCTGGCTATTGGGGATAGGCGTATTGCAAGGGGTGGGCGTACTGGCATTGGTGGCATACGCGATGCGCAAGCTCACCTCGCTTGAGTTCGCGATTGTATCCTGTCTGGAGCCGACAGAAGCCACCTTTTTGGGATGGTTGGTGTATGCAGAACTGGTGCTGCCCGGGCAATGGTTGGGCTTCCTGCTGGTGCTTTCAACAATCGTGGCGAAGTCGCAGCGGCATATCCGCTGGCGTATATCTTGCTTTATGGCAAGACATCTTACCCATCGCGCATGAATTCGCAGGGCGGCTATCAGGGCCATCATATTGTCCTGCGCCAGACATTTGCGATATATTTCCATATCCGCCGCAGAGCTTTCCGGGTGACCAACACCTACGAAAATGGAGGATATGCCGCGGGCTTTTATATCTCCCAGACGGGAGTGAGCTTTTCACGCAGGCAAGATCAGGGTACATGTTGCTTTACAAGCCGAGAGCGGCAGAGTAAGATGGAATGCGCATGAAGCGGAGAATTATGTTGATCAGCGCGATATGCCTGAGTGCCATGCTGCAGGTGGCAACAGGGGCCGGGGCCTTGTCAGAAGCGGGGCGGCGAGTGTGGGTGAATGAGTGTGCAGGAACAAGGCAAGGGCTCGTTTCCTGGAATGCCGGGGAAAGGTTCCCCTCACTCGGGATTGGACATTTTATATGGTATCCGGACGGAATCAAGGAACCATTTGAAGAAAGCTTCCCGAAGTTCATCGCTTATGCGAAAGCTCACAGAGTGCAAGTTCCGGCGTATTTTCAAGGACCTGCGCCTTGGCCTACTCGAGCGGCTTTTGTGGCTGACCGTTCAGGACTGGCCAACAAGATGCGTGACTGGCTCGCTGCAACCGTAGAATTGCAAACACAGTATCTTTTCCTCCGCTTGCACGCCGCACAAGCGACACTGCTACAGGCATCCCGCAATCCACAGGCTGTAAAAGCACGTTACGATGCCTTGTCCAGAACCTCGCAAGGACTGTATTGCCTGGTGGATTACGTGAATTTTAAAGGCGAGGGGATTAAACGAACGGAGAGGTACGCAGGGCAAGGATGGGGACTGCTGCAAGTACTTGAGGAAATGAGGCCCGTGACGCCGGCAGCGGCCCCCGCAGAGTTTTCCCGCGCCGCGGAGATTGTGATACGTCGACGTGTGAAAAACTCACCACCGACACGAGGTGAGAAACGTTGGCTAACCGGGTGGCTCAACAGGTGCAAGACCTATGCCCGTTGAGGATTGTGTGGCGGGCATTCAGGAATGACTCAGCCAGTCAGTCAGGAAGTTCAAAACGTCCGGGTCCTGGTTCTGAAGGTCCGTCAACATGTCGGGCAGCCACGGCAGCATGAAATAGGAACACAGCTGCAAACAAAGCAGGATAAAGGGAATTACGAGGAAAATAATGCCAAATGGCAATTTGGCAACGACCACGGGAATCGGGCTGCCCATGAGATCCCACCGCGCCAGACCACGTCGTTTGGTATCGAAGTACGACAGCGGAAGCGTCATGATCATAAACAACGGAATCATGCACCCCATTCCAAAAACAAACACATAAAAACTACGCCCGAGTGCGCTTAAAAAGTTGATCTTTTTCCCTTGCACAAACGCGATACCAAGCCAGCGTTTACCGGGTGTGGTGTGCCAAATGCTGATACAGATAGCTTCCAGCACCGGCATAAGAATCCAAAATAAAGGATACCCGGGCAAAAGCATCCGTTTATAGGGTATTTCCAGCAAAAATATGATGCCCAACAGTAGTGTAGCGTACAGTACACAATCCGTGGCTCGAGCCACCGCACGCGCGAATGGCGCGGGGAGTCCCACCGGCAACACGATGTGCCCTCGTGCCGGGCGTGTTGTCCCGTCCTCAGTCGATGAGGCGGAGGAGCTTTCATCTCTCGACGACGGCAGAGGAGATTCTTCCGGGAGTTGCGTACTCGTCGGGGCAAAGCCTGAAAGCGCGGGCAACTCCCGCAGAGGCATCCACCCCGAACACCCCGAATGCCAGCCCAGAGTATCCCAGCTCAGCTCCTCCAAACGGATCATGGAAAGCACATCCGGCACTGTGACCGGGCCGCGTCGTTCTTGCTTATCTAACCAGTAGATGTACATCAATTGGAACGGAGAGCCTTGGCAGGATTCTGACGAGCAATATAGAGGGCTGGTATGGCAGAGACAAGCGTTACCATCACAAAGGCTCGTACAGCCTGCAACGCAATGGTGCTCGGAGTGTATTTAGCGGGCAGGGTGATGCCGTGTGTTTCCATGGGAAACGGATCCATGCCGAACCCGGCCAGGAAACTCTGAATTTCCAAGCGGTAATACAGCACCAGTAAAGCAAGGATCACCCCCAGCGAGGCACCTGTCACACCAATGATAATTCCCTGCCATGTAAAAATGGCCATAATTTTGCCGGGAGTGGCGCCAAGCGCCTGAAGGACGGCGATTTCACGGCGGCGTTGCAAAATAACTGTGAACATGACGGCCATGATGCAGAAGCTGGCAATAAGTGAAATCGTGGAAAGGATGAAGCTCATCATGATGCGTTCCTTGGCAATCATATCAAACCACTTCTCATAGCTTTGTGTCCACGGAACAACAAACCATTGCAACCCGAGAGGGTGCGACTCAGTAGCAGCGTGGAGATCCGGCAACAGCGCATGGATTGCCTGCTCAATTTCGTCCGTATCGTGCATATCCTGCACGCGTACACAAAGACCCATCACCTCATTGCTGCCCCCGGCATCATATCCCAGCATCTCTTGCGCCATGGGGAGCGGCATATAAACATCCGGACCGGGCATATTCTCCGGCGCTTGATAGATGCCCACGACCTCTAAATCCATAGGCAACACAATATCGCGCATGCCCTTAAGTGCTTTGCCGTCCTCCTTATCGCCATCAAGCTCAGCGAGCTGATTCACGGTGGCAAGCCAACGCTGCTGTTCCTTGGGAGTAAAGGGGACATGACCGAGGTGGGAGCCGGCCAGCTCGGCCAGGATGTTGAGAGCGTCATTTTCACCGGGTCGTAACTTTTCAGGGTTAAACGACGTAATGCCATTCAGTATTGCCTGTAGGTGAGCTTTTTCTACCACAAGGCCGCCATTACCCCGCTTTGCTCCCTCAAAAATGGTACGCAGTTTTTGCATGAACTGCGGATTTTCACGCGTCTGCATGGGCGAAAGGACCATCGTAAGCAGTGGAGCAATCCGCTCTAAACTCCCCACGGGGGTGAGATGCAGGATATCACCTGTGGACAAACCCATGGCCTCAGCCGTTTGTGAAGAGAGTACGCACTCTTGGTTAAGACCCTCTCCGAAATCAATGGAACCTTGGCGCAACATTTGCGCCAAGGGGGCAATTTGCGCTGAATTACCGGGATCAATGGCGGTCACAAGAGTGCTACGGCGCACAGAATTGCTTTGGGCAAAAGCATGAGCCGTTATTTGCGGGTACACACACACGACTCCGGGGATAGCCGCTATGCGGTCACGCAGCTCAGGCCAATGCGTCTCATTCTCGGAAAGCGTCACATTTTGCATGCCATCGTTCAAATTGATGACAAGATGCGGGGTGAAGGCAAGAGCACGGTTCTCCATTTCATCCTGCAAGCCTTCCATCACACCCAAGACCACAATAAGCACCATCACCCCCAACGCCACACCCAAAAGGCAAATAAGGGTGATAACAGAAAACATCGTACGCAACGGGTTCAAGTAGCGCACGGCGAGCATAAGACTCAGATTACGTCGCAAAAACTTCATAGTACTTCATGGACAGCCCAAGAGCCCCGGTGTTGACAGTTCAGCATCGGGTACTTGCTACTCATCGCCAAAGGATATTCCGATCTCCTTGGCTGCCTCCACCAATTGGCTTTTTTCATCTACCAGGTGAAGTTGACGTACCGCATCTTCAATAGGCATGGATACAATCTCATTGCGTGAGAGCGCCACGGTATCACCGAATCTCCCCTCTTCAATTAAGTCAATTGCCTTTGCTCCGCAACGCACCCCCAACACGCGGTCGAACGGGATGGGCGATCCTCCGCGTTGCACATGACCGAGGACGCAATAGCGCGTTTCAATACCAGTGATGGTTTCAAGCTTCGTCGAGAGGAAAGAAGCTATGCCCCCCAAGCGAACCTCTCCCTTAGTTTCTTCGTCCAGAGTGAGCAATTTGCCACCGATCTTAGCTCCTTCACTCACTACAACCAGAATTTCTCGTTGACCAAGGGCCTTCAGCAGCTCCACCTTGCGAACAATTTCCTCAAGCTTAAACTCGATCTCCGGGATTAAAATGACATCCGCACCACCGGAAATACCGCCGTACAAGGCGATCCATCCGGCATGGCGTCCCATCACTTCCACCACCATCATACGCTGGTGGGAATCAGCCGTCGTGCGCAAACGATCCAGATTGGCGCTAACCACTGACACAGCCGTCCAGAATCCAAAGGTGTAATCGGTGGAACCCAAGTCATTGTCAATCGTCTTTGGCACGCCGACAATAGGCAGACCGATGTGGCGAAGTTCCAAGCCAATCGTTTGCGAACCATCCCCGCCAACTACGATGAGGGCTTCCAAGCCGAGGCGTTCCACAGTTTTCCGACTCTTATCCAGCACTTCATCAGCAATCTTCATACGCCCATCCACCCCGCTCTTGACAGTGAAGTTACCTTTATTCACCGTGCCGAGGACGGTGCCTCCGGTGGAACGGATATTCAAACAATTGGCCGGAGTGAGAATACGCCAGCGCTCATCCTCCTCGGTGGAAAGCAACCCTTCAAAACCATCGTAAAATCCGTACACGGTCCAACCGCGCGCAGTCGCTGCACCCACAGCGCCTTCGATAACAGCATTCAACCCGGGGCAATCGCCGCCGGCATTAAGTATTCCTATATTCATGGTAACAAGTCGCTTTTATTGGGGAACGGTGATAAACTTAGAGGTGTCAGGGGTGTCTTGTAAACTGCTCGTCTTTTGCCAATCCTCCCACGCCTTCCAACTGTCGCGTAGCAGCAGAGACGCCACTTTGTAGCGACTGCTGGAGCTGTGTGCGCCCAGCACAACAATGAGAAGTCGTTGCGGGTATGTTTCTTCTTTCTTGGTAACAGGGGAATACAGCTTGACAGATGCACGGTTGGCCGAGGCAAGCAAGCAAGCTCCCGCAGAGGCTGAGCGAGCAGCTCGCACGCCATCAACGCTAGGATAGCTGAGCATATTATTGGAGTTAATGATGGTGACGGTGCGCGAACCATTGACGGTGGCAACATAGCTTCGCTGAGAACAGATAGTTCGAAAACCGGGCTTTTGTATGGCATACATACCCAGTTTAGCCATATCATGCGTGTCGGACTGGGTGATGACAGCACCACTGGAACCCTTAAAACGGGTGGTCTTCATGCCAATGGCTCGTCCCATCTGGTTCATTTGTTGCACGAAAGCGCCTTCCGGGTTAGCGGGGTTAATCGTGGAGCCGCACGCATGGGCAAGGGTGATGGCGCAAGCACTGTCATCCCACATGATGGTGGAGTGCAAAGCATCGCGCAGAGTGATACGATCCCCTGGCTTGAGGCGCAGGAGATTGGTCTGCGGGAAAACGCAAGCGGAAGCGGGCACAGTGAGTACCTTGCCCATGCTGATGTCTCGGGAACTCACCCAATCCAATACAACAAGAGCAGTGGCGATATTAGCGAGCATGCCCACCGGACGTCGCTCGTTCGGGTTACCAGCATAGAGGATTCGTCCAGAATACGTTTCGAGGGCAAGATAGCTGGGAGTGCGCTGTGAAGGCGGCTTGTTTGTATCGCCTCCCAGTTCTGAACATGAGCAACACAGCAACGAGGCCACTATCGCGAGCCATGAATGGATAAAAATCTGCCGTTTCATGATGAGAAGTAGGTCATGAATTCACATCGTTGTCCTGCGCAAGTCCTCAGGTTTTCTATCGCCAAAGATGATCCCCAAATTGCGCGCCGTACGGACCATCTGACTGTCCGGGTTCACCATCCGAGGTTCTGCAATCGCCTCTGTGATAGGGATGTGTCCCACATTTAACCCTTGCAGGACCAACGAACATCCAAAGGCGTTTTCCTCAATGAGTTTGACAGCTTCCACCCCAAAACGAATACCGAGTATTCGATCAAATGAACAAGGACTGCCGCCGCGTTGGGTATGCCCAAGCACGCAGTAACGCGCTTCTATACCCGTCATTTCTTCCAAGGCGTGGCAAAGGCGATTTCCAATGCCGCCGAGACGTTCATCGCCGTTATCCTTGTTGCGCACCGTGATGAGTTTGCCATTCAGGCGAGCGCCTTCCGCAACCACCACAATAATTTCGCGTTGCCCGGTCGCTTTGCGTGCCTTCACGCATTCCACGACATTCTCCAAATTGAATGGTATTTCGGGGATGAGTACCACATCCGCTGCTGAAGAGATGCCGCTATGCAGGGCTATCCAGCCGGAAAGATCGCCCATCACCTCAATGACCATAATGCGCTGGTGGGCGTTAGCCGTGGTACGTATGCGGTCAATGGATTCCGTAACCACCGACACAGCACTTTGGAAACCGAACGTGAAATCCGAGGCCGGGCAGAGGTCATTGTTGATTGTTTTTGGAATGGATATAACGGGGAGTCCCTCTTCAGAAAGGAGGCTCGCCGTGCGCGCAGAGCCGTTACCTCCAATGACAGCCAATGCCTGTAACCCCAGCGCCGTAATCGTCTTCTTCGCTTTGGCCATGGTGGCAGCTTCCACTCTCGCGCGACCGATTTTATTCACTTGCACGGCAAAGTTGCCCGTACTGGTTGTACCAAGGATCGTACCACCCAATGAACGAATCTTGTGGGTCTTATTGGGCGTGAGTATCTCATAACGGCGCCCACCCTCCATGGGGAGAAGTCCCTCGAAGCCATCATGAAAGCCGATGACGCGCCAACCACGGCTGTACGCAGCGGAGACAAACCCCTCAATGACTGCATTGATACCGGGGCAATCGCCACCGGAGTTAAGGATACCGATAATCATAGGTGTAACTTAGTTGGGGTGGATGGGAGCGGCCGCCGGGACAGCGCCAAAGTAGTGAGCACAATTCCAGAGGGCACGCGGGTGGTGAAAGAAGGACTTCCAAAGAGAACCTTTCAGCCCATTGGCAGGAGAGCCATCTCGCTCGCAGTAACCGAACCACTCACCATGTTCGGGATCCTGCAGATGGGAAAACGCCCAATCATGGACACGCTGGTGCCATTGGGCATATTTCTCATCGCCAGTCAGTACATAAGCGAGACAAGTGCCGATAAGCGCCTCATCATGTGGCCACCAAAACTTCATATTATGCCAATACTCCTGCACGGGCTTTCCAAAAACATCGGTGTAATACAGCAACCCTCCGAACTTCGAATCCCAACCACGCTCCAACGACCAGTCAATCATTTTGCAAGCCGTGGCGATCAGGTCCTTATCGCCGCCACGCAGACGAGCTTCTTCCAGCAAAAACCAGCCGCCTTCTATAGCATGACCGGGATTTTGAGTACGCTCATCAAAGTGGTCAATGATACTGCCATCTGGCGCAACATTTTCCAATACGGCGCAAATGTCCTCGTGCAAAAAGAGACGGCGCAGATCGGCTATGCAACGATCGATCCATGCCGTGTAGACTCCTTGCTCTTCACCCAAATACTTGCGCAACTCCTGGCATGTCACGAGCATAATCATGCGACATCCCAAGTTCTCAGTGGGGCGCAACCCGGTTGTTTTTGGAAGCATCTTGCCGGGAGTGAAGAAGATATCAGCAAAGACCCCGAACCAGTAACGCGCACGCTCGGCACTGTGCGGGTCACCCGTGGCTCCATAGTGTGCTGCCCACGCAATGGCGGCAAAACACTCGCTATACGCGTAGCGACGCTTACGAAGCGGTTTACCATCCGCGGCCACGTGAAAATAAAGTCTTCCATCGCTTGGGTCGGTACACCGTGTTTCAAGGAAGTCGAGGGCATTCTGCGCGTACTGCAACCACTCGGGACGTTGCTCAACGCTCAAGTAACAAGTAAGCAACATCCATGCCATGCGCCCCTGTGCCCACACACTTTTATCGCTGTCCACCAACGAGCCGTCTGCATCAAAGCAGTGGTACAGACCGCCGTGTTGCTCGTCCACCGCCCGGGGGAACCAGAAAGGTATCACCTCGTGCAAGAGTTTATCGCGATAAAATTGCCCTAATTGTTGAGTATCGATAGCCACGGCCAGCAAGTTTATTTGTTGACGGCCCATTCAAAGAAGCCGATAGCTTTCAACTCTTCCCTGAGTTGTGCCACAGTGGCAGCGTCCGGTGTACTCATCGGGAGTCGAGCCGGACCGAGATCCACGCCCCACCATCCCATGATGGCCTTGCAGCATCCCATGTAGCCTTTTGAGGCAATGATATTGATCATCTTGACGGAGAGTTGCTGCAGGTGTTGAGCCTCCTGAATATCGCCGGCCTGGAACGCTCGAATGATGTTTTGATAAAGCTTGGGAGCGTAGTTAAAGGACGAACCTACCCCTCCCTTGGCGCCGGTGGCCAACGCAGCCAGGAACCACTCGTCCACGCCCCAAGGGATATCGTATTTACCCCCCTCGTAATTCAAGGCCTCAATATACAAAGCAAGGTCGGGGTTTGTAAACTTCACTCCGCAAAAATTCGGTATCTTGGCAGCGCAAGCGGCAATGACTTTACAAGGATTGAAAGCCACATGCGTAAGCGCAGGAATGTCGTAGAAGTAATACGGAAGCCCCGGCGCACCGGCGGCCTCATGTGCTAAACAATCTACCAACGAATCAACGCTGCCTGGCTTAAAATAGCAAGGGGAATTGGATGCGGTACCCGCCGCCCCGCACTGCACAGCATAAGCCGCCAATTCACGACCGTCTGCCACACTGTTGCCACCGGTGTGTACGACAAATTGAATGCCATACTTCTTCCCGGCCTGAGCCCATGCGGCCATGTTCTCCTTGCGCTCAGTGAGCTGCAAGTGAGCCGACTCCCCCGTAGAACCCGTTATAAAGGCAAGTTTAATCCCCTGTGATACCAAAAACTGCGCCTGTGCATCCACGGCGTCTGGGTTGCATGTCCCATCCGCTTTCATCGGCGTATGCGTAGCCGCCACGAGCCCGTGTAACTTCAACGTTGTATCCATCGTTTCTTCGGCGAGGCGTTCCTCCCCGCTCTTTCTACCCCCCTTTCTACCGCATTTCACACACCATATCAAGCCAATTCTTGCAAAGTGACCGTTTTTTGGTTGTACGCCACTTCCACCAAGGGCGCTGCCTTCATTAACGCCCCCTTCTTGCGGAGACCCACGCGAAATGGGCGGATGCAACGTCATAAGTCACGGGGAGCACGAAGGAGAGCATCCTCCCGAATGCCTGAGCCGAATCATGACAAAAATTAACACGCCCCGCCCTATTGGGACGGCGAAAAATGTATTGACATCCCCCTTTTCTTCCTCTATACTCCGGCGCGGAGCGGTGTTGCGGTAGCGCCACTGTTTCACTTTCGGGCAGTAGCGCAGTCTGGTAGCGCACTTGCATGGGGTGCAAGGGGTCGTGGGTTCGAATCCCGCTTGCCCGACTACATTTTGGGGTTCATGAGGATTCATAAAGTGCATAAGTGCCTGACAGGGCGCTTTTTATTTTGACAAGAGGCAAAGTGGCACTATATAGCGGGGGCACATAAAAAAGTCCCGCAGCCCGCGACATCTTCCTGCGGGAGCCGTGTCACACCACACGGGCTCTCTTTCTTTTTCCGGCTTATCTCACGCTTTGCCGGGGAGCCCTTTTAGGGCAGTTTTTTTGAAGTTGGCTTGACATGAGACAGCGAGCAGTGGTACTCTCGGCAGGAGTCCTCACGTCAGGATTCTTTCAACAACCCAGATTCAAACTATGGAAATACTTCATGACAAGGATGCTGATGTAAGCGTTCTGAATGGCAAAACGGTAACCGTCATTGGCTACGGTGCGCAAGGGCGCGCACAAGCGCTCTGCATGCGAGATAGCGGCGTGCATGTCATCATCGGACTGCGCCCTGGGAAAAGCTGGGATGCGGCTGTGCAAGATGGATTTGAGGTAATGCCGGTGGATGAAGCAGCGCAAAAAGGTGATATTGTCCACCTGTTGTTGCCAGATGAGAAGCACGGAGAAGTGTATGCCAAGCAAATTGCTCCGGCTATGAAAGCCGGCAAAACGCTCTGTTGCTCGCATGGGTTTGCCTACGTGTTCAAAACCATTGTACCGCCACCGGATGTCGATGTCATCATGGTTGCACCGAAGGGGCCTGGCACGGAGGTGCGCCGCGTGTTTGAAGAAGGCTTTGGCTGCCCCGGTCTTGTTGCCGTGTTTCAAAATCCGAGCGGGCATGCCCGGGAGGTGGTTCTGGCTATCGCCAAGGCGGAAGGGCTCACTCGTGGAGGCGTGCTGGAGTGTACCATGCAGCAAGAAACCTATGAAGATCTCTTTGGCGAGCAAAATGTGTTGTGCGGCGGCATGGTAGATCTCATGAAATACGGTTTTGAGGTTCTCATTGAAGCTGGCTATCCGCCTGAAATGGCCTACTTTGAATGCGTACATGAAGCCAAGCTTATCGTTGACCTGATCTACTCCGGAGGTATTCAGCGCATGAATGCCGTGATCTCCAACACGGCCGAATTCGGCGAATACTACAACGGTCCCCAGATCATCGGGCCAGAAGTCAAGGAGAAAATGGTAGAGTCTCTCAAGCGCATTGAATCCGGCGAATTTGCGAAGGTATGGATGGAGGAAGCCGCCAAAGGCGCTCCGAACCTGCAAGCTAAACGCGCAGCTCTTGCCGATCATCCGGCGGAGGTTGTTGGTAAAAAGATTCGTGCGCTTTTCGAGCGCAGCTAAAACGCCTTGTCTTTCATTTGCCCGCGGAGCAGTCCTTCCCATTGCCGTGGCCTGCCCGCGGGCATCTTTATCTTACGATGACGCCCGCCATTCGAATCAGCAACGCTCATGTATACCTCTCCGGGCGCGAGGTATTGCGCGGCATTGATTGGGAGGTTCAGCGTGGAGCGCGTTGCTTTATTTTGGGCGCCAACGGCGCGGGGAAAACCACGCTCGTACGCATGATTATGGGATATGCCTGGCCTCTTTTCGGAGCCACGGTAGAAGTATTGGGACACCGTTTTGGGGGCGTGAACTTACAGGAACTGCGCAAACGCATCGCCTGGGTAAGTCCTCTCATGCACAGATGGCTCGGCGACCGTGAATGGACAGGACTGGAAATGGTACTCTCCGGCCCGGATGCTACCATCGGTCTCTTCCGCACGCCGCAACAAGAAGAAGTGGAACGTGCTCGCCAGTTGCTTGTCGACTTGAATGGACAATATCTGGAAGACCGTACCGTCGTCACCATGAGTTCCGGCGAACAGGTGAAGGTCCTTATCGCCCGTGCACTCATGACGAACCCCGAACTCATGATTTTAGATGAACCCAGCGTATTTCTTGATATTGCGGGACGAGAATACTTGCTGCGTACCATCGCCAGGCTCACCGAGCAGCTTCCGCAACTTACTCTCATCTTTATTACGCAACGCATCGAAGATATACTGCCGGAGTTCTCCCATGGACTTATTATGCAGGAAGGGCGCATCCTCGCCAATGGTCCGCGCGACGCCGTCCTCACTGAAGATAATCTCCGACGCGCCTATGGGCTGCCTGTTCATCTTGTCTGCGGAAAGAACGGGCGACTGTGGACTGTCATCTGACTTCCTCAAACAATCCGTTATCGCATACGAATTGGGCTGAAAATACCAAGCTTCATTTTTAACGCTTATTGCGCGTAACTGTTCGGCGGAGAAAATTGTCAAAACCTGAGCGCGGATAACCCAAGGCTGACCCACCACAAACTCGATCTTCTTGATGACTTGAAGCTCTTTGCAGCCTATAATTCTTCGTCTCCCTTTCTTCTTGCCAGGCGGTGCCTTCTTGCTGCTCAACAGACGAATGGCAGTCTTGCAACTCCTGTAATCAGCGGATTGTATGATGGCAGCGATAATCATTGCCTTCTTGTATCGAGAGGTCGCCGAGGCGTATTTTGCTCTCCACGCAGAAAATAACTCTGTTCTTGCTTGTTTACTCATTTTGAGTGATATGTGTTTGATGTTACCCTTCATTTCTGAGGCATCAAGCTTTCAGATGTAACGCGCGGGGGGAGGTTGGAGAATTTGCAGGATAGGTTAGCAAATTAGGGGGGTGTTGCAAGGGGGCGGCAGG
>CANQAC010000050.1 GCA_947589345.1 uncultured Akkermansia sp. | reverse complement strand
TGACTCTAGCATACTTTGAACTTCTTGGCACCCTTTTTTGTGCCAAGTACCTGTTGCATTTAATTTTGCGATCCACATTCCACCAATTCGCGAGGGATTTCTCTTGCAATTTGGGCTAAAATGGTTATCCTGGGCATGGAAGGTTTTTTGTTGTTGCACCCTCAGAATACTCTTTTCTGAGGAAACAAATCAACCTTCCTTTTTTTGTCTTCTCTTACCCTCCTTCATTATTTTCTTGGGACGGATGTGCCCTGAAACTAAAAAATAAAGTGCGAGAAAATGCTGTGTCGGTAGCAAAACAGTTGGACCTATCCTCTTGCCTGCAGGAATTGGTAGCGTTAGTTTATGCCCCATGCAAAATGGTGTCATGATGCAGTATTTCGAATGGGATATGCCAAATGATGGGCAGTTGTGGGAACGTCTTCAAGCAGATGCGCAACATTTGGCAAACATCGGAATAACAGCTGTCTGGGTGCCTCCAGCGTACAAAAATATGGTACAGAATAGCGTGGGCTATTCGCCCTATGATCTGTATGATTTTGGCGAATTCGACCAAAAGGGAACAATACGCACTAAATACGGCACGCGAGCACAATTTGATCAAGCGCTGCAAAGTTTGCATCGTTGCAACATCAGCGTGTATCTGGATGCTGTGCTTAACCACAAAGCTGGCGCTGATGAGCGAGAATCATTTTGGGTAAAGCGCGTACAGGAAGACAATCGCTACGCTGAGATCAGCGATGCCTACGAGATGGATGGGTGGACTCATTTTACCTTTCCGGGACGCGGAGAAAAATACTCACCATTCAAATGGCACTGGTATCATTTCTCCGGACTGGACTATGACGCGCGTCGCGGGGAAAGCGGAATTTTTAAGATTCAGGGAGATGGGAAAGATTGGTGCCATTCCGTAGACCACGAAAAAGGAAACTACGACTACCTCATGTTCGCGAACATTGATTACAGGCACCCGGAGGTTGTATCAGAGATGCTTCGTTGGGGCGACTGGGTGGTGCAAGAGTTTAATCTGGATGGATTTCGCCTGGATGCGGTAAAGCACATCACGCGTCCATTTATACGACACTTCATGCACAGCGTGCGCGAACACAGTCCACGATCGCTCTATGCTGTGGGTGAATTCTGGAAATACAGTGAAGAGGATTTGACAGAGTTCCTGCAAGACACACAGGAACAGTTGGATCTCTTTGATGTGCCCTTGCACTACAAATTTCATGAAGCCTCCGTGCGTGGAGCTGATTTCGACTTGGGTTCTCTGATGCAAGATACGCTTGTCAGTAGACATCCTTCTCTGGCGGTGACATTTGTGGATAATCATGATTCTCAACCAGGACAGGCGCTGGAGTCAACGGTCCAGGATTGGTTCAAACCGGCGGCATACGCGCTCATCCTGCTCCAGAGATCGGGCTATCCGTGTGTATTTTACGGGGATTACTACGGTATCGGAGGCCGGGATGCGATGCACCGCGGAGTAATTGACACCCTGCTGAGCATTCGGCGGAAACGGGCATTCGGTGAACAATGGGATTACTTTGACAACGAGCGTATTGTTGGATTCGTGCGTACGGGAGAGAAGGCACACCCGGGATCCGGGTTGGCTCTCCTCATCTCCAATGCTGCCTCCGGAGAAAAGACGATGAATGTGGGGGAGGCGCATGCCGGGGAAATATGGAGAGAAGCCACCGGATGCTGCCCAGGGGAAGAACTCCAGATTGCATCCGACGGTAGTGCCGCATTCCGGGTACCCGCCGGCAAAGTAGCCGTATGGCACCGTGCCGATTAAGACACGCATGGCAGGCATCTGATCGGTCCACAAAAAGCACGGTGATCACACGCCGGAGACACAGCGGACATATTGAGCCTCACTTCCAACCGCCACCTAGCTGGGTATAGAGCGTGGGAACGCAAGCGGCGTACTGGTAACGATAAGCAGCAAGCTGCTTTTGCGCCGGGAAGAGCAGGAGTTGTGCCTGTAGCACCTCATAGTAAGCAGCAGCCCCCTCTTTGTAGCGAGCCATGGAAAGCTGCACACTTTCCGAATAAGCTTCCACAGCCTGCTCCTGCTTACTCATGACTTCCACCAGTTTTTCACGAGAAGTCAGGGTGGTGGAGATCTCGGCCATCGCATTCAACACCGTCTGTTCGTAATTGGCTTTCGCAGCCAAAAAAGCCTCACGCTTAGCGCGAGTATTAGCCCGCAGCTGTCCTCCCTGAAAGATGGGCCCCGTGAGTGAAGCGCCGATACCCCAACCGGAGCGGTGAGGAACGATAGCATGTCGCAGATCCGCAGAAGCATAGCCACCGGCAGCCGTAAGACTGATGGATGGGAAATAATTGGCAATGGCAACGCCTATGTCGGCGTTAGCTGCTCGCAGCTCTTGCTCCCTGGCGCGTATATCCGGGCGGCGCGCCAATACGTCAGCAGGAATACCGGCCGCCACTTTGCTCGCATCGGCAAAATCCTCCAAGTTACTGCCGCGCGCTATATGACCCGGCATACGCCCCGCCAACACGCTGAGCGTATTTTCCAGCTCCGCAATCTGCATCTGCAATGCGGGTATCTCCGCTTCTGCGGCAGCGAGCGCGGCTTGCGCGGAAGCTGTCTGCAGTTTATCGGCTATACCCGCCTCAAGCTGATTTTGAAAAAGGTGTAAAGACTCGCGATAACTCTCCACGGAAGCGCGGGCAATGCGAAGCTGCTCATCGAGCATTATCAGCTGCAAATAGCCGCAAGCGACCTGGCGCAAAAGGGAGACACGCATATTGTTCAGCTCCTCTTGGGCCGCCTGAGCAGAAGCAGTTGCGCTCTCCACACCTTTTCGGGTTTTGCCCCACAGATCCAGCTCCCACGAGGCTGCCAGTGCGGCAGAGCCGGGATTGGCGGTAAGGCCGCCCGTCTGGGCAATGCCGGCACCACCCTGCTGATTCATCCCTTTGGAGGTGGAAGCGCTGTAGCCGGCCCACGGGAAGAGCGGGGCTCGAGCGATTGTCACGTACTGCCGAGCAGCCTGAACATTGTGCTGCAATGCCACCAAACTGCGATTAGCATGAAAAACATCGGTGATCAAGCCGGCCAGCTTCGCATCCTTGAGTACGGACTGCCACGGCAAATCAGCCATATTTCCTTGTCCAAAACTCTTGCCTCGAAAAACCGCAGGCACCTCCATCTTCGGCTTGCGCCATGCGGGGCCAAATGAACAGGATACTGCGCTGAGAGCCACGGCGCTGAGAAGCGCCAATGCCGTCATTCTCTTCATAGTCGTCATGATCATACCTTGTCGTTTAAAATGTTGCAAGCTCAATCTTCATCGTTGCTGTGAGCAGCCAGATATTCCCGCGCTTCCAATTCATCCGGATCGCCCTTCAGCTCATGCAATTTGAACTTAAGGCGGAACAGCCGCATCACAAACACGTAGGAACACGGAATCAGGAACACGCCCACCAAAGTTGCCACGGCCATCCCCACGACCACCACGACACCGATTGAATTGCGAGCCAATGCTCCCGAGCCATTGGAAAGTATCAAAGGAATACACCCCAGAATGAACGCAAGGGAAGTCATCAAGATGGGTCGCAACCTCAGACGAGCTGCTGCCAGTGTAGCTTCCATCAACGTCTTGCCACGCTCCATCTCCAAGTTTGCAAATTCAACGATAAGAATGGCGTTTTTAGCGGCTAACCCCACCAACATCACCAATCCGACCTGTGCGTACAAGTTGAGCTCCAGCCCCCATAGCCACAAACCCGCATACGCCCCCAGGACCGCAATCGGCACCGTCATGAATACCGATATCGGCAGCGGCCATTTTTCATAGAGCGCCACCAATATGAGGAAGGCAAACAAGCCGGACATCATGAAAATTGTACCCAGGCCCGTACCGTTGCGCACCTTATTTTCCTGGAAGCTCATGTCCTGGTAGTCAAAGCCTACTTTCGAGGCATCCATCGTCTGCGCATAAACTTGCTCCATGGCCTCCATGAGCTGCTGCGTCGAGTAGCCGGGCTTAGGCATCACATTAATCTTAGCGGCATTGTAACCTTGGTGGTGCATCACAAACTCCGTTTCCGCAATGTCTTTCACATTCACCAGTACAGACAGCGGTACTCGCTCCCCATCCATATTGGTCACAAAGAAGCCGTCCATCTTATCCAAGCTGGTGCGATCGGCCCCCTGGGCTTGAATATACACCTGCCACTGCTGACCGAAAGCATTAAAGAAGTTCACAAAGGAGGATCCGTAATAGGCCGCAAGGACACCGTTGGCCGTGCTGATGTCCACCTTGTGGTACTGGCATTTTTCACGGTCAAGCTCAAGATATTTCTGCGGGGTATCAGCCATCATCATATCCATGCACATGCCTACTTCGGGACGCTGCCGGGCAGCTTTTTCAAACTCCTTCACCCGGTCGTATAAGAAAGGCACCCCCTGCCCTTCCAAGTCCGTAAGAACCATCACGACGCCATTAGCAGTTCCCACACCCGGAATGGCCGGGGGAACCAACACCATGGCCGTGCCATCCAATCCGGCCTGCTGGACGCGCTGCATGAGGCGACGCTGAATCTGCTGAGCTGTTTCCGGGCGCTCGCTCCAATCCTTGAGTTCCACGAACCCGATACAAGCGCCGGGGGTTTGCACCATGTTCAGGATATTGATCCCCACCACAGAGGTAAGATTCTTCACCACCTTGGGGTCATAGAGCGCCGCCTCCAATTTTTTATCCTGCTCCATAGCCACTTGGAGAGAGGTCTCCGGCTTCATCACTAACGCCGCCATCAAGAAACCCTGGTCTTCATCCGGCAAGAAAGCGCCCGGCACTCGATCCGCCACCGGCTTAATAGCCGCCCAGAACAGCAGCAAAAGAGGTATGGAAAGAATCAGCTTGCGCGCCAATCCACCGCATATTCGCGTGTAAATGTTGGCGGTGCCATTGTAACATTTGTTAAAGAGCCGATGAAGCGGCGCCAAAATACTCTTGCTCTCTGAACTTGGTTTGAGCAGCAATGCACAGAGGGCAGGAGAGAGCGTGAGCGCGTTGAAAGCTGAAATCAGCATCGAAATGGCAATGGTGATGGCAAACTGCTTGAACAGTGTACCCGTGATGCCGCGCAACATCAGCGATGGAAGAAACACGGCTGCCAGTACCAAAGCTATGGCGATCACCGGTCCGCTAACCTCCTGCATGGCGGCAAAAGCTGCCACGCGCGGTTTAACGCCTTTATCGATGTGGTGCTGTACAGCCTCTACCACAACTATGGCATCATCCACCACCAGTCCAATGGCAAGCACCATGCCGAGAAGTGAAATGGTGTTGAGCGTAAAGCCCAGCAAGGGAAACGCACAGAACGTGGAAATCAACGAAACCGGCACCGCGATCAGCGGGATAAGCGTAGCCCTCCAGTTCTGCAAGAATACGTACACCACCAAAGCCACAAGCACGATTGCCTCCATGAAGGTATGCTGGATCTCTCTGATGGAGTACCGAACGGATGTCGTCGTATCCAACGCCACAGACCCGCTCACCCCCTGCGGCATCGTGGCAGTCTTTTTCTCAAGCAACTTGGTGACTCGGTTGACGGTATCAATGGCGTTCGAACCGGGGGATTGAAAAATCACCACTGAAGCAGCGACCTCCCCATTGCGGCGACCTGTGGCAGAATAGTTTTCCGAACCGAGTTCGATGGTGGATATATCCTTCAAATAAACAATTTGGTCAGCCTGCTGGCGTACAATGATATTCTCAAACTGCTCAGGATTGGTAAGGCGACCTTGCGTGCGCACGGTGATCGTTTTTTCTTGGCCATCCGGCACAGGGTCGGCGCCAATTTTACCACCGGGATTGGTCATATTCTGTTTTGAAATAGCTGCTCTCACCTCGTCAAGCGAGATGTTAAAATGGCTCATTTTGACCGTATCCAACCAAATGCGGATTGCGTAGCGTCCGGCGCCATATACCGCCACTTCGCCCACGCCCTCCACGCGTTTGATCTCATCCACCAACTTCACCTGGGCGTAGTTTGCCAGATCAACCGAATTGTAACTGCCGTCAGGCGATGTCAATCCGTATAGCATGAGTGGCAACCCCGGTTGCTGGCGTATCGTCACGCCGGAGTTCATAACCTCGCTGGGCATCTGCGATTGTGCCTGACCATAGCGCATGTTCACGAGCATCTGATCCATATCTGTGTCCGAATCAGGCTCAAAGACGACCATCAAGTTGTATACGCCGTTATTAGAAGAGACAGACGTCATGTAGTCCATGTGCTGTACACCATTAACCTGTCGCTCCAGCGGCGTTCCCACAGAGTCGGCGACAGATTGAGCATCCGCGCCGGGGAACATCGTCTGCAACTGGATGATGCGCGGTGTGATTTCCGGGTATTGAGAGATGGGCAGGTTCAGGTAGCACACAATGCCCAGCAGTGTAGTGACCACGGCAATCACCGTGGCAATCACCGGGTGTTTAATAAAGTAGGCGCTCATAATCGTGAATTACTGCTTGGCGGTGACCGATGGGGTTGTCGTGGTGGGGTGCGTATAAATGAAAGGATGAGGATTCACCGTACCGAAGCCTTGCTTGATACCTGCGGCGCGCATCCCCATATTGGCCTGGGCGTAAATAGCGGCCATCTGACCGCCTTCAATAATCACCGGGGTTTCTTGGGGATCTTCGTATCCCAGCTCCTTGAGACTATCCTCCAGCGGTTTTACACGACCGGTGATCATCTGCATGAGCATCGGCACTGTCTTACCATCCCCATTGGGCATATTAAGAGTGACCTCCTCACCGGGAATCACATCGATACCGTAGGGGGTCCCATCCCGACCCACGATATAGATGAAGCGGTGATTCATGGATGAGACCAGCGCACGACTCGGCACCAGCAACACATCCTTTTGCACCCCGGTCTTAGCGCGCACGCGCACGGCGGAACCGCTGCGCAACTTGAGTTCCGGGTTGGGCAAATAGCCAACAAAGTTCACCGTACCTGTGGAGCTGTTGACATAGCTGTCCACCGCCACCACCTCGCCTTCGTGGTCGTACACCGTCCCATCTTCCAGCACAATACGAAACTTTTTCACCGGAGACACCATCCCCTCATCCGGGCGATAAGTGGGCGCCAGTAACTTGGCTAGTATTTGCTTGCCCGGCACCACAAAGTCGACACGTATCGGATCAATGGACGACATGGTGGTAAGCGTCATGCCTCCTGCAGTAATCAAGTCTCCCACAGAAACATTAGCTTTGGAAGCCACACCGGTAAATGGAGCCCGAATAGTGCAGCGTTTCAGGTTAATGCGAGCAATCTGCTGCTGCGCCACGGCCTGTTGCTCGGCAGCCATCGCCACCGCAAGAGCAGCTTGAGTGCGACGGTGTGCATGCAAAGCATCTGTATAATTTTTTTCGGAAATGGAACCACTGTCCACCAATTTTTCATAGCGTTCCACGTCCTTCGCAGCTTGGTCGTCAGCAGCTTTTGCCTGCTCCACGCTCGCCTGAGCCACAGCCACGGCGGCGTCCGCCTGAGAAAGGGCTGCCGTATAACTTTCAGGATCTATCTCGAAGAGTACCTCCCCCTCCTTGCACAGGGAACCATCCCAGTACACTTGCTTGAGCAACTTTCCGGTTACCTCCGGCTTAATGTTCGCCTCCTGAACGCCTCGCAGATGTCCAAACCACGTGCTCTCCATATCAACGTCCTGCTTATGCAGATTCATGACACTCACTGAGAGCGGAGCCATCTGGCGCGCCGCCGCTGCGGCTGCTGCCTGGTCCTGTTTGCGGTCTTTGCATGCGCTCAGTCCGACGCTCGCCAGACTCGCGCACACCACCCATGTCACTATCTCTTTCGTATTCATAGATTGTTTGTTTGAGAAATGTTGCCGTACATCGTTTCCAAACAGCTGCGCAGCTCGCTCACTTGCCGGCTCGTCAACCCGTGTAGCGCCTGTTCTTCCAGCTCTCGCAGCAGTCCCCGCACCCGTGCATGATCACGTTTCACGGTTTCGGTTAAATACACATTTTTCACCCGTCCGTCGTGGCTGTCGA
Organism: uncultured Akkermansia sp.; assembly: GCA_947589345.1. Lineage (GTDB taxonomy): Bacteria > Verrucomicrobiota > Verrucomicrobiia > Verrucomicrobiales > Akkermansiaceae > Akkermansia. Next base: position 5,817 of record CANQAC010000050.1, on the reverse strand, counting down.
ATGCCGTGCGCACGTACCCTTTGGTCTCCAACCGCTCCAGCAACCCTTTCATCGTTGCATGACTCACTCCCATGTATTTCTCCAACTCCCCCTGCGTCACGGGTCGTCTGTTGTGCTTTTGAGCATACATGAGGACGCGTCCTTGCGCCGCTGTCACGGGACACTCCGCCCGAGCTGCAAACAGGGTCGCCGCCCTGTCCACGATCATCTTCATAATAAATAAAGCGCTCTGTGTCTCGTTTCTCTTCATAAAACGAAGTATGCTTCCTATTTGCAGGCGCATGATACTCCTTATCTTGACGATGTCAAGCTCGAATCCTGCATGTTGAATAAAAAATTGACGAAGATTTCCGGTTCTTCAGGCATACTCCCCGGAGCATCCTGTCGCTTTGTCGTAAGAAAAACATGGCCGCTGACGCCAAAACCGCTCAGGAGCAGCTGCTCCCCTGTCTCATATTCCTGCGCTCGTCGCTCCTTTCGCCAATTTTCTCAAAGTCCACAAACCAAGCACGTAACAACCCTCTTCTTAATCATCGCAAAGGCTTGTCGATACCTCCGAGACAATTGCCCGGCTCTCCATCCTTGACGTGCGGAGCTGTATCGGGTACAATGGCTCTGCCGCCGGAGCCCCCGGAGATGCGGCCGGAAAACCCCGCCAGGACCGAAAGGTAGCAACGGTATTCGTTCCTCGTTTGTCGGGTCGGCTTCGGCGGTATTTTTGCGCCATGCAAACGCTGATCATAGCCGTGAACAAGCCAACACTCGCATACGCGAGGGCAGGCGTGGCGCTCTACGAAGAGAGACTTCGCCCACTGGGAAAAGTGGAGCTGAAATACGTGAAAGAAGGGTCTGCTTTAGAAGTGACAGAAGCGATGCTGCGCGCGGGGGAGGGCTGCCTGCGCATCGCGGTGGATGAGCGTGGCGAGAATTTGACCACACGAGAGCTGGAAGCAAAATGGCGCGGCTGGCAAATGAGAGCCGTAAAGCGAGTGGCTTTTCTCGTCGGCCCGGCGGATGGGCACACATCCGATCTGCGCGCCGCGTGTGATTTGGTTCTTTCCTTCGGACGGCACACCATGCAGCATGAACTCGCCCTTTTGGTATTGCTGGAGCAAGTGTACCGCATCCACACCATACTTGCCGCTTCTCCGTACCACAGGGACTAAAGCAGAGAAACGTTGCAACGGGCGGAGTCGGGGAGAAGAAGCTCACGGAGCTGGTCGGCGGAACGAGCGATGGGACACCCCGCCGTCGTCAGATCTTTCCCCTGCGAATACCCCCATGATACAAGAATAAGACCGGTACCGGCGGCATGGGCGGTAGCGGCATCCGTGAGAGAATCTCCCACTAGCGTGATTTGCTTGGCTGGGACGCCCCACAGCTGAGCAATGTGCAAGAGGGCGTCCGGAGCGGGTTTACGGGGAAACTCACCGCTATGCCCCAATACCGGGGAAAAAGTTTGTTCGCCAAAAACAAAACGCGCCATATCGAAGGTAACTTCGTGTTGTTTGTTGGAAAGGATCGCCATGTGTACGCCGGCCCCGCGCAGTTCCGTGATGAGCGACATCACGCCCGGGTAAGGCGCGGGTTTCTCTTCGCGCCAGCACGCGGCGTACTCCCGCCGAAAATGAGCTATGAGCGCATCAACTTCATCTGCCGGAGCTGACAGCTCATCTTCATAACCCAAGGCGCGTGAACAAAGATTGCGCACACCGCAGCCGATGATACTTGCCACACGCTCCTGCGTGAGCGAAGGGCGTCCCATACACGCCAAAGCGCGGTTAAGCCCCACCGCGATACCCGGCATGGAGTGCAGCAACGTGCCATCCAAGTCAAAAACGACATGTTTCTTCATCAGTGAGTAAACCCGCGTTCCGATTCCTTAAGGAAGCGCAAAAGCTTGGCCACATACGGGTTGTTGCCGTACTTTTCATCGGCCAAAATACTCGCCATGCCTTCTTCGATATTCTCCCCTTTATGCAGGAAAAGTTTTCGGTAGGCAAACTTGAGGGCGCGCACATCCTCCTCCGGCACTCCGCGGCGTTGCAAACCGATGCTGTTCACGGCGCGCACGGCTGCGGGAAAGCCTTCCACAATCATGTACGGAGGCACATCTTGAGCGACGCGCGCGCAACCGCCCACCATCGCATGTTCCCCCACCCGCACAAACTGGTGAAGCGCGGCAAACCCGCTGATGATGGCCCAGTCGTCGATGTGGCAGTGTCCCGCCACTCCGGCGTAGCCGGAAAGAATGCAGTGGTTGCCCACCACGCACTCATGACCACAATGGCTATTGATGAGGAAAAGGTTGTTGTTGCCGATGACAGTCTTCGTCTCCGGAGTGGTGGAGCGATTGATGTTGCTGTTTTCGCGAAACACATTGTCGTTGCCTACCTCCAAATAGGTAGGTTCTCCCTTGTACTTCATGTCTTGTGACTTGAGCCCAATGACAGAAAACGGGAAAAATTCATTGCGTTCGCCGAAACTGGATGGCCCCCCCAACACCACGTGACTGTGCAGCACGCACCCATTTCCTAACCTGACATGTTCCCCCACCACGCAGTACGGGCCAACCACCACGTCCTCTCCCAGCTCCGCTGAGGGATCCACCACCGCCGTCGGATGTATCTGTGACATGCCCCGATTCTAACCTTTAGCTGCTCGCTTTTCAAGAAAAAAGGCAGATAAAATGGCACGCGATTCATCGAGAGAGCTGACGAGAGATGGAGTTTAATGGCGGAGAAGCGGGCCAGGTACGGCAAAAAGACGACCGTAAAAAAACACCGGGATGGACGAAACGGCTGCACAAAATTTCCGGGACGACCGATACTTTCTTAAAAAGCGCAGAACGGGCTCAAAAATGAAAATGCGTAAATCCGAGAAAGAAAATTCTCGAGTTGATTGATGTTGGAATAAGCGCTCCATTATTCAGCGCAGCGTGTGGTCGAAGTACAGCAGAGCTGAAGCATCACGCCCGCAGCGGAGAAGATCGCGAAGAATATCAGAAAGGCGTGATTCAAGGAGAACTTGAGAACGAATGCGCGGCATGAGAAATTGCTCCGTCGCGTGGTCGGCCTCGCGGCGGCAGAGCGAAATGAGATGGTGTATCGCGTCGGAAATGAGGCTGGCATGTTCCCGGGCGAGGCGGAAGAGGTCAGGCGGAGAATCCCAGGAGTACTCCACGGGCGAAATGGTGGGCATGGCGACCGGTATGCGGCACAACTCCAGATAATCCAGAATATGCAGGGTGTGTTCGCAGGTGTCGTGATAGCGGGAACGCATCCAACCGCCGGCGCCACGCATCCCGTAATCTTTGAGCTGAACCGAAAGTGAGAGAAAGAGGAAAGCTGTGTTGAACTCCAGGCTGATTTGGTTGTTGAGACGTTCTGCAATTTCAGGATTCATGCAGCACATTATGGTCTAACCCAAGTCCGAAATCCATCACTGTTAGGTAAAGGCTGTGTGGAAAAAGCTCAGAATCTTCCTAACCGGTCGCACAACTCCTCTGCCGAGTAACGCTGATCGAGGGGAATTGGCAAGAGCTCACGTGCCACCCGATTGGACGCGTCATGCGCTTGCGTATCTCGAACGACTTCCGGCCAGAAAAAAGGGAGCGCGATGTGAGCGTCCACCAGCTCGTCTCGCAAGCCGGGTATGCCGGGGAGCAGAGGGTAGCAAAAAGGAGCCGCAGGCGGGACATGCGGCAAGGAAAAACGGTTGATGGAAGCAAGACGCGCATGCAAAGCCTCGTAATTCTCGCAACGTCGCTGAGCCACGTATGCCCAATCAATACTGCGGAGCAGTCTTCGAGTGAGGGGACTCATCCGGCGTGGCGGGGCGTTCAGGCGCTCCTCCAACGCTTCGAAATCAGGCAACGATGCCTCTGCCCCGGATTCTATGCGCTGCCACAGCGCCACGGCGGCACGTGCTGAACGATCCTCCTGCTCAGGCAACTGTAAGGGGAAAGGTGCCACGGCCACGCCGCCATCCGGCACACCGGCAAACTTGCGCAGGCTGTAAAAGCACGCCAGTCCCTCCACCGGACGGGTAAAGAGAGCTGTGGCGGCATCGACTACGCAGGGGCCGGGGTGTCTCTCCGCCAGCTCGCGCAGGTGTTCCGAGTCGCTCATCCCAAAATAATTCGTAAGCAGAAGCAGATCACGCGCACCGGCAGAATCCGGCAAAAGTGGGCGCGCATCCGTAAAAAGGTTTCCCTGCATCTCATAGCGAAGCACAGGTATACCGAGGCGCGAGAAGGGTTGCAGCGCCGTGTCGCAGGTGAAGCGAGGCACAAAGGCTCGAGCGGGTCGAATGGGCAAACTGCGCAGAATACACTCCAGGGCGGCTCGTCCGCTGTTCACAAAGGCGCAGCACTCCCCCTCCTCATAGGGGAAATTATCCACACGCGTCAATTCCGCGCCAAAGGCTCCGCCCAGCATGTCCATGATGACTGACTATACCACCCCACCGACGGAATGACAAGAGTGCAATCCCTCGCGCAGTGGCGCTTCCATGCGCCAGAAATCTCGCAGCTGGTTTGGCAATCCTCCCTCCCCGACCATGAAAGCGATTCCTCGGGGCGTTTGTTCATTTGAGGATTGACCGTAAACATATTACGTCGTCATGTAGACGGATTCTCTCTTTTTGAAAGAGATTGGCATGTAAACACCGCCTATTTTGCTTACTATCAACAATCGAAAGAACTAACCAACCGTGCGAAAACAACCGCGCCGACAGTGATTTTTTCTTCCGCCAAATTTCTCTAAGACTCGTGAAAATAATGCCTTCCTAATTTTTAGACTGTACATCTCTTTCAAAAAGCGATAAAATGCGGCGCGCTGTTAGTCCGAGCGGGCGGATGGGAATCAGAGCCGGTGCAGAAGCTGTGCGCTGTAAGGTCTTCTGGTTCACTGAGCAAGGCGGGACTGACAAAAAAGAAGAAGGAAACAAAATAATGGTTAACATCATCACGGGAGGCACCGGATTTCTGGGGTCGAATCTCTGCGCACGCCTGTTGCGCGAGGGGCGGCGCGTCATCTGCCTGGACAACAACTACACCGGGCGCATGGAAAACATCGCGGAGTTGCAAGGAAATGCGAACTTCCGCTTCGTGGAGCACGATGTCTGCAATCCCTTCGACCCGGGCGAGCACGTGGATGAGATCTACAACCTTGCCTGCCCCGCCTCACCGCCCGCCTACCAAGGGCGTCACTCCATCGATACGACCCGCACCTGCGTGTTGGGAGCTATCAACATGCTGGAACTGGCCAAGGCGCATGGGGCGCGCATCTTGCAGGCCAGCACCTCGGAGGTGTACGGTGAGCCGCTGGAGCACCCCCAGAAAGAAACCTACCGCGGCAATGTCAACCCCATCGGCATCCGCGCCTGCTACGATGAAGGCAAGCGTTGCGCCGAGAGCCTTTTCTTCGACTACCACCGCCACGAGGGCGTCTCCATCCGCGTCATCCGCATCTTCAACACCTACGGACCGAAGATGGACCCGAAAGATGGGCGCGTGGTGTCCAACTTCATCTGTCAGGCATTGCGCGGAGAGGATATTACCATCTACGGCGACGGGAGCCAGACGCGTTCCTTCTGCTACGTGGATGACCTCATCGAAGGCATGGTGCGCATGATGGCGGTCGAGGATTCTTCTTTCACCGGGCCCGTCAACTTGGGCAACCCCGGGGAATTCACGATACGCGAGCTGGCGGATATGGTGTTGGAAAAGATAGGCGGTAGCTCGAAGCTCGTGCATCGCGAGCTGCCGTCAGATGACCCCACGCAGAGGAGACCTGACATTTCTCTTGCGCAGAG
>CANQAC010000049.1 GCA_947589345.1 uncultured Akkermansia sp. | reverse complement strand
CCCCTTACTCCCATGCGGCCTATCTGCTTTTTGTCATACTTCCCCCCTCCCCCCAAAAAAACTCTCGTAAAAAACTTGCGTACAATGGACACATCATGCTACATTGAGGGCATGGCGAAGCTGCACATAGCTGCGATTACTGCACTGATCAGTGGTCTGCAACTCACGGGCTGCGGACAAGATGAAAAGGGCAAAGAGCCGAGAACGGCGCAGGAAATGTATGAGCACGTGCAGGAACTCATCAAACCGAATGTGCAACATGAAGCCTCCGACCCGACGGAAGCTCTCAAATGGCTTCGGCGTGCGGCCGAGGCCGGACACCTGCAGGCGCAGACCGACTTGGGCGGCATTTATTTTAGTGGAGGAACCGGAGTACACCAGGATGGCAAAGAGTCGCTCAAATGGTTCACCTTGGCTGCGAATCAGGGGAGCAAAGAAGCGTTGGTGTACATGGGCCTCATTCACCGTATGGGGCTCGGCGTGCCACATGATGAAATGAAAGCGCGAGAATACTGGAAGCAAGCGGCCGAAGCAGGCATCGCAGAAGCGCAGTACTACATGGGATCGTTCACAACAGCGACCGGAGATTTGAATGCCGCCAAGCAAGCTGAATGGCTCCGGAGGGCTGTGCAATCGGGCAATCCGGGGTTGGCGGCAAAGGCGGCCTGCGCTTTGGGATATCTGTACGCCGAGGGCAAGGGCGGCGGCATCCGGCGCGACATGAAGGAATCCGCCCGATGGTACGCCATCGCGGCTCAAGGCGGTGACATGAGGGCGCAGCTAGTGTATGGGATCATGCTGCTGCAGGGGGAAAGCGTGCCAAAGGACGCAGAGAAAGGCATGAGTTACATCCGCATGTCGGCCGGACAAGACAATCCACAAGCTATCGCACTTCTCATCAATTTGCTGCGCAATGAGAAAAACGCGCAGGAGAACGAGAATGAAGCTGCGGCGTGGTCTGAGCGATTGGAAAAGCTGCGCATCAAAAAACCGACAACGTCTGAGACTCACTGAATCACGAAGCGAACCTGGGTAACCACTATGGCAGCCACCGCGCGTTCACCACGACGCGCCGGAGTGAAAGTCCAATGACGCAACACCCAATCGCCGGCGGTTGAATCAAACTCCGCGTAGCCACTGCTCTGCACCACCACCACGCGCTGAGGTCTGCCTTCCGCATCCAAAAAAATGCGCAGACGCACGTTGCCCTCCACTCTGCTCTGGCGCAAGGATGCGGGGTACGGCGGCACGGGCGCAATGCGGTACGCCGGCGGGGTATAGGCATCAACCATTCCAACAGAAGCAGCCTGAGAAGGAATCGAGGAACGAGCTGTTGCAGCCATGCGACGCGGAGCTGCAGATGGTTTCGGAAGCGGGTCTTCCTCGATTTCCACAGCCGAATTTTCCTCCCATGCCGGCAATGGGAAAGGCTCCGTTTCCTCAATCGGCGTCAACTCGAATGACAGCTCTGATTGAACGGGAAGAATCAGCTGTGGCGTCATTGACGGTATCGGGAGTTCACGTGGTATGCAGTCGTGCTCGGACCGCTGTGCGAAAAACATCTCCATTGCCTCACCCCGGGACGAAAGATTCAGGGGGATGAAAGCAAAAAGGCTGAGGAGGAAAGCAAGAAGCGCGAGAGTGAACACCGTGCACACAAGCGCGCGCAGGTGCAGGGATAAGAAGGCGCACCGAGATAAGTGACGGCTCATTTTCACGGCAAGCCTCCTTCCTTTTCCCGCGACTCCATCCACAGCGTGTGGTTGTCCACCGCATCCACATAAAACCCGGGCGCAGCGGGGAAATGGACGCGAGGAGAATGCAGCACATGCGCGCGGGATTCTTGCCAACCGGGCAACCACACGGCGAGCTCGTGTACTAGGTACTCCACCTTGGACAAGGCATCGGCGAATTGCGCTTCATCGTGCGCGGCAATGCAGACTGTCAAAGCCTCATCCATGCGTGCCTCTCGCAAACCAAAGGGAGCTTCATCCCCGGATGCGAATGAATGGAAATACCTCGCCGGGGCGGGTAGCGGTTGAGCCGGCACCGTGGCCCAAAATGTGAGGTCATGCGAGCCATCCCGGACTTGCTGCGCACAGGCTTGCCAAGAGAGAGGCTCCGGCTGAATTTCTGCGCCGCATGTGCGGGCGCTCTCGCGCAGAATCTCCACGAGCGTGCTCACCTTTTCCGAGGGAACGTAAGAGAGACGTACACTCAAGCGCGTACCGTCAGCCCGGCGCAGGATGCCATCCTCGCCCGCTGTACAAAAACCCGCTTGAGCAAAGGCAGCCCGAGCCTGAGTAGGATCATAGGCAACGCGCGGCGCACCCTCGGGCGAAAGCGCGCCATAGCCGGAGAAAAAGGCGCGTAATCTTTCCCCCTCTCCGCGAAAAACGACGGCTATCGCGCGCTCCATGTCCATGGCATGCATCAGCCCGCGCCGGAGAGGCAGCGGTAACCTGCGAGCATTCAGCGCTATGCCGTACGGCGGCGGCGGACAAGTCGCGCTGAACTCTGTCCGCACAATGCCGCGCGCATCGGCGTACCTCTGCCAGGCCGCTACATGACGCGTTTGAACCATATCGAGTTGCCCCCGCAGGAGCAACTCAAAAGCCTGCGCCTCATCCGTGAGAAAATGAAACTGGATGGCATCCACGTTCGCCGTATGACCATAGAGAGGCAGCTCCTGCGCCCACCAATGCCGCACGCGGCGCAGTTCAATAAGACGTCCCTGCTCCACGCGTGCCACGCTGTATGCGCCGGTGGATGGCGGAGTGCACCACGCATAACGTTCGGCGTAGTCATCGGTGAAGTTGGCGTAAAAACCCGGTTCAGCGGCATGGAGAAGAGCGGATGCACGCAGCACACCGAGAATGCCATCGTGTCGCAAGGTGAGACTCAGCGTGCGGTCATCATACACGCGCAACTCCTCGGCGGTCGTTGAAAGAGCCTCCCACGAGGCATCCCGAGATTTGGCCCTCAACAGCGCCCCGAGCGCATAATCCGCTGCCCGCACGGGTCGACCATTGGTGTAGCGCGCCGCGGGGTGCAAGCGAAAAAAAACCGTGCGACCTCGTACCGCCCACTCGCATGCTACTCCGGGAATGGGGCGATGCGTGACCGGATGCTGCGCCACGAGTGGCATCTCCACTCGAGTGAATGCGTTGGCGTGAAAAAACTGCGGCGTGGGGCTGCCAAAGGCCAGCAAGTTCGAGGGAAAGGGACCCGGACTGGACAGACGCAGCACGCCGCCGCGCTGAGCCCAAGAACTCCCGATGGGTTCCTCATTATCCTCGGAGCGCCAAGACAAATCGGTAGGAAGCAGTTTCCCGGCATCTGCGTGCACAATGCGCATGGCGGAGAGGCGGGAGAGCTCCGCCCACATATCCGGCGGGTATACGGCGGGTGCAGCATCTTCCTCTTGGCAAGCGGGCTGCTCAGCAGGCTGCACACTACGTACGGCCCACCACGTCGCCCCCATCAACAAGAGTAAGAACAGGAAAATGACTACACCCGCGCTCTTCATCGCATCAGAACTTCACTGTGCAACCGCCGTACACAGCCGTGCCCGTATTCAGCATTGATTTCTCGATAGGATACCCGCTATCCAAAACATACTTCTGATTTGTGAGGTTCTCCACGCGCAGATGCACATTCAAATGATCATTGATCTCGTAGTTGACGTACCAGCGCAGGATGAGATAATTGTCAAGATTCGCATGATCATAACCAATCCTGCGACACGCGGCAGCCAAGCCGATGCCCGTGGTCAATTTCTCCACTGGACTCGTATGCACATCGGCGGACCAAACTTGACGGGCAGAGTTGGCCACTTGCTTGTCATCGCTGGATTTTGGTTGAGTGAGGGTGCATGCAAGTTTGTAACCTGTGTTCCACTTCTTTTCAAAGGTTCCTCGCAGCGCCAATTCGACACCCTCGAATGTTTGATGTCCACTCATGTTTTGATACACGTTGACGCCCTCACTATCACGAGCCGTTCCAATCGCATCTTCCGTGTGCACCCAGAAAAGCGTGGCGCTCGCAAAATGATTTTTCGCCATCTGTTGTTCGACGCCAAAATCAGCGGACCAGTTCGTTTCGCACTCCAGATCCGGATTCCCACGATAAGTAGAACCGTACGAATCCTTGAACAAACTACTACTTCTCTGGAAAGCAGAGGGAGCCGCATAGCCGCGCCCCAACGTAGCAAACACACGAGTTCGTTCGCGGTTGAATTTATAGTTTGTCCCGGAGCGCAAAGTGAGAAGCTCATCAAACGCGTTGCTGGAATCCAATCGGGCGGCAATTGTATTCGTCCAGCCTTTCACGGGTTCCACGCTATGTTCTGCAAAAACGCTCAGGACGCTGTCGAGGTTCCCGTTGTTCTTTTGTTCCTGATCCCCGTTGACGGTGTCAAAGTCGGTACGCGTCCATGCAAGCCCTGCCGTGGTACGATTTTTTTCGTTCCACCTATAGAGGTTGCGCCACTCGATTTGCACGTTGTCCAGCTCGTAGATCCACGGCGAGCTGGAGGATCCCCTCGCCCCGATGGTTTTGTCGCTGTCGTAGTAACCCATCATGAGGCTCGTCGTCCACTTATCCGTGATTTCACCTTGGTATTTAGCCGTGATGAGGTTCGTACGGAAGGTGTAGATGGAGTTGCTAGCCGAACCGTAAGAGCTAGCCAGGGAGTAATTCCTACAGCTGGTGTCCTCACGTCGGTAGGTAAAGGTCAGCTTGTTTTTCTCGTTCAGGTAGTGATCAAAGCGCAGCGCTTGCGACCAGTTGAGAAAGCGTGCCGGGTGTTTGAGCGCGGGTTTACTGCCGTCGGCATACTTGACGTCGTTGTTGGTGTGTTCATAGGTGGAGGCGAGGAAGTAGGCGGTTTTGCCGGAGCGCCCTTGAGCCGTGAGGTTGCCCGTATAGGAATCGAAGCTGCCGTATTCATTGAAGAGCGAGGCTGAAGGCTTACCCTTGCCTTCCGGCGTTTCCATGAAGAGCACGCCGCTCATCGCGCCGCCGCCGTACACCGCTCCTTCCGCGCCGCGCAGCAGTTCCATCGTTCCCATGCCGAAAATTGGGGAGCGGGAAATGAACCCGTTTGTCACGAGCCCATCACTGTTCATGCCGTCCAGCCTCATGCCATCCATCATGGAGAGCACGTACTTTTGCGAACTCATGCCTCGGATGACGAGGTCGGAGATGTTGCCGCGCTGGTAGGCACCTCCGCCGGGGAGGACGTAGGATCCGGGCACGGTCGTGAGAGCCTCAGTGACGCTGTAAACGCCCTCCTTTTTCAGTTTCTCAGGATCGAGGATCGAGACGGACACACCCGTGGCGTCGTAAGGCACGGCGATACCCTCGTGGGCTGAAACCGTCACGGGAGCAAGCTCTGTTTCGGGCATAGCGTCCGCAGAAGCAGGGGGTGTTTGATGATGGGATTGCGCGTGAGCGCAGGAACCTGCCAACGCAAGGGCAAGCACGGCTTGGTAGATACTCCTTTGAGGAGTCAACGAATGTAATTGCATAGATTGATAAGCCAGAGAGGCAGTGACACGCCGCCTCGGGTTAAGGCATCCCTCCGGGCTGGTGTTCCGACTGAGCCCTGACGGGCATCACGGTTGCGGCACAGCGGCTGAATTGCACAGCCTTTCCCATCTATTTCCTGCGGCATCGGCGCCGCCTCCCGAGGGAAATGAAGCAGGGCGAATCGCCTCCGCCTCATCGCAGAGGATTAAAGCATAAAACCAACCTGTTAGCAAATACAAAAAATGAGAAAAGCGCGCGCCGCAGCCGCCGGAGCCACTGAGACGCCCGCGCAGAAGGAGTGATCAGCGCAGTGTGTCGCGCAAGCACGCGGCGGCCTGTACCATGTTCTTGAGAGAAGCTATCGTCTCCGGTTCACCGCGAGTTTTCAGGCCGCAGTCCGGATTCACCCACAGACAGTTCGCCGGAATATCCCGCAACATCAGTTTGAGAGAAGCGGCAATCTCCGTCACGCTCGGGACGCGTGGCGAGTGGATGTCATAGACTCCCGGTCCCACCTCCGTTTCAAAATTGTTTTGCACGAGTGCGCGCAGGATCGTAAGTTTGGAGCGAGAGGCTTCAAAAGTGATCACATCGGCGTCCATGGCATCAATATCCGGGATGATGTCCTCGAACTCGCTGTAGCACATGTGCGTGTGGATTTGAGTGGCTGGCTGCACAGCGGAGTGGCACAGGCGGAAAGCCCGCAAGGCGAGGTCCAGATATTCGCTGTGCCAATCGGCGTAGCGAAGCGGCAATTTCTCGCGCAGAGCTGCCTCATCAATCTGAATGATGCGAATGCCAGCAGCCTCCAATTCCAGGACCTCCTCACGCATGGCCAGGGCGATCTGGTACATCGACTCAGCGGCGGAAACATCCTCGCGCGGGAAGGACCAGTTGAAGATAGTGACCGGGCCGGTGAGCATACCCTTCACCGGTTTTTGGGTGAGGGAAGTGGCGTAGGTGATCCAAGGTGTCGTGATGCTCGAAATGCGCGAAATATCGCCCACAATGATGGGCGGTTTCGTCGCGCGTGTGCCGTAAGACTGAACCCACGCATGACGCGTGAACACGAAACCTGCCAGATTCTCGCCGAAGTACTCCACCATGTCGTTGCGTTCATATTCGCCGTGTACCAGAACATCCAGCCCCAACTCCTCCTGCAAGGCGATGCAGCGTTTGATATCCGCACGCACCAGCTCCGCATATTCGTCTGCGCTGATTTCGCCCTTGCGCCACCGTGAGCGGTGACGCTTCACGGATGCCGTTTGCGGGAAAGAACCGATGGTGGTGGTAGGTAAGAGGGGAAGCGCCAACTTCTCGCGCTGCAGAGCCTGGCGACTGCGGCGCGGCATCTCGCGCTGGAAGTCCCGGGGCGTGAGGGAGGCAACTTTTTGCTGCACCAAAGGATTCGGAGATAACGGCGCAGCGGAATGCAAGACTTCATTCGCCTGGAAAGCGGCATCTGTCGCATAGTCCGGCAGCTCAATGAGACGGCTGAATTCTCGCAGCTCTTCCAATTTTTCATAAGCAAAAGCGAGACGCTGTCGCACCTGCTCGGGAAGCTGCGGCTCATGGGTTACCGTGTAGGGGACATGCAGCAGGGAACACGACGTGCTGAGCACCACATGACGCACCGCACCGCAGAGCTTCCGCAGTTGTTCCAGCACGCCACGGTAGCGACAACGCCACACGTTTTTGCCATTCACGACCCCGGCAAAAAGCGTCTTGTCTGCCGGGAAGCCGTGTTGAGCAATCAACTGAGCCGACAGCTTACCCTCCACAAAATCCAGACCTATGCCGTCCACGGGAAGCGTGCACAGCCGTTCATAGCAATCTCGCACATCGCCGAAATAGGTCTGCACGAGCAATTTCGTCCCATCGGCAGAACGATCCGCCAGCATGAATTCGTATATCTCACCGAACAACGCGACATCTTCCGTCGTCATATCCAACACAAGAGCCGGTTCATCGAACTGAACCCATTGCACGCCACGCGAAGAAGTGCATTTGAGCAGCTGAGCGTAGGCTCCGGCCAAAGGGGAGATAAATTGCTTTTTATCGCAAGAACTGCGCGCCAGCTTGAGAAAGGTATAGGGACCAACAACGACGGGACGGGTTTCAATTCCCATGTGTCTGGCCTGCTCATACCCATCCAAGAAGTGTGCATGACGCAGGCAAAGAGTCGTGTTTGCATCCAATTCCGGCACCATGTAGTGGTAATTTGTGTTGAACCATTTTTTCATAGCAAGAGCAGTGGTATCGCCATGCTCTCCCTGATAACCACGTGCCATGGCAAAATACGTTCCGACCTCATCCAGACCGAGACGGACGTATTTGCCGGGAATGGCGTTGAGCATCCATGCCGTATCCAACATCCCATCGTAGAGAGAGAAGTCATTAGATGGGATCGAAACGGCGCCGCATGCGTGTATTTTTTCCCATTGTGCAGCGCGCAACCGCTCGACATCCGCGAGCAATTCATGTGTTTGTTTCTCCCCGCGGAAATAAGCTTCCGTGGCCTGCTTGAGTTCGCGGTGTTCGCCGATGCGCGGGAATCCGACTACTGTGTATTCCATGGTGATCCTTTCGTGATTTCGGGGGCTGTTCCGCCCGTATTTGCTTATTGTAACGCGACAACGTTGCTCCTGTAAAATACAAATAAATAATCATTTGCCATAGAAAAAAACTATGGCTAAAATCAACGATGAGCACGAGTCTTGAGGCGTTGGATAAAAGCTTCGCCAAGACGGTTGGGATGCATGCGTTTGTGGGTAATATAGCCAATTTCCATGTAATCATCTACCCGAAGAAGACGCGAAACGATATCCGGTCCATTGAGAGCATTGTTGATGATTCCGCTGCAAATGGTATAGCCGTTCAGGCCGATGAGGAGATTGAAGAGCGTGGCGCGGTCGCGAACGAGGATATTCTTTTTGCGCTCGAGCGTACTTTGGATTTCCTCGGCAAAATAGAAGGAATTGTGGTCGCCCTGCTCATAGGAAAGACGCGGGAAGGGGGCGAGGTCGTTCAGCGTGATCACTTTCTTTTTCGCCAGCGGATTGTTGCGCCCTATGAAGACGTGCGGTTTGACGACGAGAAGACGGGTGAACTGCAGCTCGTGGGCGTGCAATGTCTTGCGCAGGACTCTTTCATTCTGCTTATTGAGATAAAGGACGCCCACTTGGCTGCGCAGCTTGGCCACGTCCTCAATGATTTCATAGGTCTGCGTTTCACGAATGCGAAAATCATATTCGTCACCGCCGTAATCACGCAGCACATCCACAAAAGCCTCCACCACAAAAGAGTAATGCTGAGCCGATACGCAAAAGTCTTGTTTTCCCTGCCTTTTTCCGGTGTATTTTTGCTCGAGTAAATCAACCTGATCGACCACCTGCCGAGCATAGGCCAGGAACTCTTCACCCTCTGCCGTTATCATCACTCCTTTATTACTGCGATTGAAAAGAGAAATGCCCAATTCATCCTCTAAATCATGCATCGAACTCGTAAGGCTGGGCTGTGAAACGAAGAGCGACTTAGCCGCCTCGCTGATGCTGCCCTTGGCCGCAACGGTCAACACATACTGGAGCTGGCGAAGCGTCATTTGGCAGATGTTTGCTTTTGTCGGGCAGCCTCATCTTGTTGCATGCGCTTGCGGATACCGCTCAGGAAAACAGACTCCAACGAGCGGCGAGCTGGGGAGGAGGAAATCCACGCATCACCAGACAGGGTCCGCAGTTTATTGAGGAGCTCAAGCGATGGATCACGAAGAATAATTTGCTGGCGATGAGGATCATCGGTCAGTTCCTGGATGCTACCCTCAGCTATGAGGCATCCTTGGTAGAGAATGCCAACGCGGTCACACACCTCCTGCACCTGCTCCAACAGATGCGAGCAAAGGAATACCGTGAGCCCGCATTTTTTCAAATCCATGACAATATCGCGAATCACACGCGAGCCAATGGGATCCACCCCGGCGGTTGGCTCGTCCAGCACAAGCAAGCGCGGTTTCTGCACAAGTGCTTGAGCTAAGCCTATACGCTGTAACATACCTTTGGAATAGCCTGAGAGACGACGATGGGCGGCATCCTGCAGACCAACCAGATTAAGCAGCTCTTGCGTACGCTCCCTCAACGCGCCGCCTCTTAGTCCACAAAGGCGTCCGTAGAAGCGGAGCGTTTCAGCGCCGGTTAGGAATTTATAAAAATAGGGGTTTTCTGGGAGGAAGCCGATTTCTCCACGGTTAGACGAAACCGTAGCTGGGAAGCCAAACACGCGACAGCTGCCCTCATGGGGTGAAAGCAATCCAACCAGCATTTTCATGATCGTGCTCTTGCCGGATCCATTCGGACCGACGAGGCCATAGACCGAACCCTGAGGTATGGAAAGGCTCACCCCTTTTACCGCATAGACTCCATTCTTTCCCCATGCTCCGGGGAATGACTTATGTACGTTCTGGATATCAACGGCATTCATGCTCTCACCTCACTCATGAGGCGCAAAAGCGACTTCGCCATCGCGATGCCCTTCTCAAAAATATCCAGCCGCATATTCTCGTTCGGCGAATGAATCCGCGCATCCGGCAAATCGAGACCGAGGAAGAGCGCATCCTTGCCCAACAGTTTCGACATCGAAGCCACCACGGGGATGGAGCCTCCCTCGCGCACGAGTACGGGCGGGTTGCCGAAGGTTTCCTCCAAGGCCCGCTGAGCCACCTTGCCAAAAGGGGAATGCGGATCACTCATGTACGCATCGCCGGCGTGTTGCATGGTAAACTTCATCCGCACGCTCGGCGGGCAGACCTTTTTGAAATGCGCCTCCACCTTGCGCATGATGTCCACGGGGTCCTGCCCCGGCACCAAGCGGCAGCTGATCTTGGCCACCGCGTGGGTGGGGATGACCGTTTTGGAACCCTCGCCTACATAGCCGCCGACGATGCCATTCGGCTCAAGGGTCGGACGAGCATAGACGCATTCGGCGCCGGTGTAGCCCTTCTCCGTGCGCAGAGCGGGCACGCCGGTGAGATCCGCCAATTCGGCGTCGCTCATGCCCGGCACGCGTTTCCAGCTCTCCTTCTCCCAATCCGCAATCTCGCTCACGCCATCGTAAAAACCCTCCACGGTGATGCGGCCGTTTTCATCGTGCGTGGTCGCAAGCATCTCGCAGAGGGTGGTGATGGGGTTGGCAACCGCACCGCCGAAAATGCCGGAATGCAGGTCCATCTTGGGGCCGAAAATCTCCAGCTCAAAACAGCACACCCCCTTCAATCCGTAGGAGAAGGAGGGAACGTCCGGCGCAGCCATGCCGGTGTCGCTCACCACAATAATGTCACACGCCAGCTCGCTCTGCGCCTCCGGGCGCTTCAAAAACTCCTGCAGGCTGTAGCTGCCACGCTCCTCCTCGCCCTCAAAGAGGTAGGTCACATTCAACGGAAGCGATCCCTGCTCGGCGATCAGTTCCTGAGCCCCGAGAATATGCGCCATAATTTCGCCTTTGTCATCCGATGCGCCGCGAGCGTAGATGCGCCCCTCACGCACAGTCGGTTCGAAGGGCGGGCTCTGCCACTCCGAGATGGGATCGACAGGCATGACGTCGTAGTGCCCATAGATAAGCACCGTGGGCTTGCCTTCCACGCGCGGGCTGTGCGCCACCACGATGGGGTGAATGTCCGTCTCATATTTTTGAGCAACAAAACCAAGCGAGCTGAGTTTTTTGACGAGAAAATCCGCGCATCTATCAACATCTGCCGCATGATTCGGCTCGGCAGATACGCTCGGTATGCTCAGAAATGCTTTCAAATCTTCCAGATGAGTCATGCGAGCATGGTACACCAAACAATTCGCAAGCGCAAGGCGATTTTATGCTCCGCCGCCTTCTGCATCAGCTGCGAGCCCCAGAAAACGCACAGCTTGACCTCAAGTTGCTTGAAGCAGTATAATGCGGGTGCAATGAAAACGCTCACACGGTTTACCTTTGATGTGCCGACTCAAACACTATTTGGCGCCGGAATACTCAACAAGCTACACACCCAACCCATGCCTGGAAAAAAGGCCATGGTTGTCATTTCGAATGGAAAATCGACCCGAGCTAACGGGTACTTAGATCGCACGCTTGAACAACTGAAACTTGCCGGAGTAGAATCTGTTGTGTTTGACAAGGTGCAGGCTAATCCGTTAAAGGCAACAGTGGAAGAAGGCGGAAAATTTGCACGAGAAAACGCCTGTGACTTCATCGTAGCATTGGGTGGGGGCAGCTGCATGGATGCAGCCAAAGGAATGGCAGTAATGGCGACAAATCAGGGAGATCTGTGGGACTATATTGTCCCGGGAACAGGCAAAGGAAAACCCATTACCAACACCCCCCTGCCCATCATCGCTATCACGACAACGGCCGGCACAGGTTCCGAAACAGACTCCGGCGGCGTGATTACCAACCCGACCACCTATGAAAAGACGGCTATATTCGGGCATGATCTTTTCCCGAAACTTGCCATCGTGGATCCCGAACTCATGCTGTCCGTGCCGCCCAAGTTCACCGCGTACCAAGGCTTCGACGCACTCTTCCATAGCACGGAAGGCTACATCGCCTCCACTGCCAACCTCATTAGCGATATGGTATCCATCACAGCTATTGAAAACGTAGGAAAGCACTTGGCCGCCACAGTGAGAGATGGGAAATCACTCCCGAATCGGGAGCGCGTGGCTTTCGGCAATTGGCTTTCCGGCGTACAAATGGTGGTGGGCACTTGTACGAGTGAACACTCGTTGGAACATGCGCTCTCTGCATATCATCAGGAGCTTCCGCATGGCGCCGGGCTCATCATGATTTCTCTCGCTTATTACAAGCATTTCATCGACCGTGGTGTGCAGTCGGAGCGTTTTGTACGCATGGCGCAGGCGCTGGGGATGCAAAATGCCGACAAGCCGGAAGACTTTCTGACCGCGCTCAAAGCTCTGCAGACAGCCTGTGGCGTGGATGATCTGAGGATGAGCGACTACGGCATTAAGCCGGATGAGTTTGAGACCATGGCACACAACGCCAAAAGCGCCATGGGATGGCTTTTCGACCACGACCCGTCGCCGCTGAGCATTGAGGACTGCGTGGCTATTTATCAAGCATCTTTCCGCTAAAAAACGATGAAAAATTCCATTACACTTGCTATGATAGCGGCTGTTGCTATGCTGCCATGCACAGCTTACACCCAAGAGAAAGCCATGAAAGAGAAAATAACCCAGACAGCCGGACGCGACCAGCTTGAAAATTTCGCTCCACAGTTCGCGCATTTCAATGACGACGTACTTTTCGGTGAAAATTGGAATAATGAGGATATTGATGTGAAAACGCGCTGCATCATCACTGTGGTGGCGCTCATGAGCCAAGGTATCACAGATAGCTCTTTGGTTCACCACCTGCAGAATGCAAAAAATCACGGTGTCACGAAAGCGCAGATTGCAGCCGTTATCACACATGTGGCTTTTTATGCTGGTTGGCCAAAGGCTTGGGCTGTCTTCCGCCTGGCTAAGAATGTGTGGACTGATTCAACAGCTCCGGCAACAGACGCTAAAGCGCAGCACGCCCAGCGCCTCCTCTTCCCTATCGGGGAACCGAATGCCGCCTTTGCCCAGTATTTCACTGGGCAAAGCTTCTTGGCGCCCATTTCCAACGAGCAGGTTAAGATGTTCAACGTGACCTTTGAGCCTCGTTGCCGCAACAACTGGCACATCCACCACGCTACCAAGGGTGGGGGACAAATGCTCATCGGCATTGGCGGACGCGGTTATTACCAGGAGTGGGGCAAAGAACCCGTGGAAATCCGCGAGGGCACGGTCATCCACATTCCGGCGAATGTGAAACATTGGCACGGCGCTGCGCCGGATTCGTGGTTCTCTCACATCGCTGTGGAAATTGAGGGCGATAACACCTCAAATGAGTGGCTCGAGCCCGTCACTGACGAGGATTACAACAAGCTCAAATAACTCTCTCGAGTCACGAAAAAACGCTCCTCCCCGCCTTCTGGCGAAGAGGAGCGTTTGTCGATCAGATGAAATGATCAGGCTTGGGCGGACGTCTTATCGCCGAGAGCCTTTTTGGCCAAGTCCACGACGGACTTAAAAGCTTCGTGATTGGCGATAGCCAACTCAGAGAGCGATTTGCGATCCAGCTCCACATCGGCTTTCTTGAGCCCCTCCATGAAGCGGGAATATGTCAGGCCCAACGGACGCACAGCGGCGGAAATACGCGCGGTCCATAGACGGCGGAACTGCCCCTTGCGTCTCTTGCGGTCGCGGTATTCGTACTGCCAGGCTTTGTAGACAGCATCCTTGGCGTAGCGAAAAAGCTTACTGCGGAAACCGCGGAAGCCCTTGGCTCGCTGCAGGATGCGCTTGCGGCGGGCGCGGGAAGCCGGCCCATTAGTAGCACGTGCCATAGATGATTGATTCTGTATAATGTAACGAGCTGTTCTTCCTCACCTCCTTGCAGTCTCGCCCGTTGCTCTTTCACAGAGGAAAGAAGGCTGCACGAAGGCCACCCGATCAGCGGATGGAAGCTCCGGCTGTAGCGCGAAGTTTCTTCGGCTTCAGGCGAAAGGCATGTTCTGCTTGATGGCCCACACCTGGGTGTCGTCCACCAATGCGGGCTTGCCAAGGGCGCGTTTCCTCTTGCTGGACTTTTTCTGCAAGATATGGCGCTTCCCCTGCTTGCGGCGCAGAACCTTGCCCGTGCCGGTCACCTTGAAACGTTTGGCGACAGCCTTACGTGTCTTGTTGATACCACCTTTGCGGGTCATGGCGGGGTAAATTATACGCGAGGAGTGCGGTTTGGCAAGCATAAATTTTGGAATCGCTCCCTGAAACCACATCCGTCCCAAGAAAATGTAGATTCATGGGAGGGAAGCATGATGATAGCAGGAGTTGGCGATTTTTGGGCAAATCCATAAAACTTTACGTGCTATCGAGCACTAAAACCTCTTCCGTCCCTGCCAT
>CANQAC010000048.1 GCA_947589345.1 uncultured Akkermansia sp. | reverse complement strand
GCGAGAGGAAAATTGTTTCGCTCTAAAGCAACCATAAGCGCCGTTTTACCGCCTGCTTCGGCATTGACATCCGCGCCGGCTTCCAGAAGCAGTTTCACCTGTTGTCCGCTCCCTCCATGAGCCGCTGCCGCGATGAGGGGGGTAGCGTATTCAGCCGCTCTGTTCACGTCGGCGCCGGCTTCCAGAAGGAGCTGGATAATTTTTGTATTTCCTGTGTATGCGGCGATAATGAGCGGTGTTTTCCCGTCTGTCGCTCTGTTCACATCCGCGCCGGCTTCCAGCAGCACTTGGACCGCCTTCGTACTTCCTGACCACGTTGCTGCGATGAGGACAGTGCCATAAAATTCGGATTCCGTCTGAGCATTGATGTCTGCACCGGCTTCCAACAGAAGCTTGATCGCCCCCGCTCTTCCTGACTCCGCTGCCGCGAAAAGAGCTGCGCCGTATGTTCCGGATCCCGTTTGTGCATTGACATCCGCCCCGGCTTCCAGGAGCAGCTTGATTACCTCCGTGTTTCCCCACTCCGCTGCCGCAATGAGTGCCGTGCCGTACCTCCCGAATTCTGCCTGTGCATTGACATCCGCCCCGGCATCTAGCAGTACCCTGGCTGCTCCCGTGCCTCCTACCCGTGCTGCGGCAATGAGCGCTGTCCCAAACCACTTGGATCGTGCTTGCGCATTGACGTCCGCTCCGGCGTCCAGCAATACCCTGATTGCTTCCGTGCTTCCTGACCGTGCTGCCGCAATGAGTGCCGTGCCAAACAACTTGGATTTAACCTGCGCATTGACGTCTGCACCCGCAGCCAACAGAAGCTTAAGTGCCTCCACACTTCCGTACTCTGCCGCTGCGATGAGCGCTGTCTCATCAGTCCACCAGAACTCTGATTGCACATTGACATCCGCCCCAGCTTCCAGCAGTAACTTGATTATCTCCGGATTTCCCATCCGAGCTGCGGCAATAATGACCGGACCAATAGGCATATCTGGCTCCGCATTGATGTCTGCACCGGCATTTAGCAATACCTCGACAGCCTTCACGTTCCCTGACTGCGCTGCCGCGATGAGGGGGGTAGCGAAACACTCTCCTTTGTCCACATCCGCCCCAGCTCCCAGCAAAATTTCTATGATATCGGCTCGACCTCCCTCTGCAGCAAAATAGAGTGGAGGAACTCGATCATCCCGGTCGTCCAATAGAGCGCCGGCGTCTATCAGCTGCCTGATTTGTTCCGGTGTACTGCTCTTGTCCTCAATGGCTTTGTATAGCCTTATGCGGAGTTCTTCTGTGTTTTTCTTTTTCATGGTAAAAAATAGTTGTCTGATTTATCTTGTCGTGTGGGAGGCGGGAGGAAGGGGTACAGTGGATCTTCCGATTGGATGAGCGTACCGATTTCGTCCATCATCTCACCTGGTGCGTGATGAGGACCAGCATTACTCCTAGTCCTCAGAGGAAACGCATTTGAGAGAGGTTCATCAACGAAGAGAATGTTCTTATGGATTGATACCATCGTTTATACGTATCAAGAATCATGACAACAAACGGTCATTATGATGACGGATCTGGCGAACTCATCCGCACACATTGATGATTCGAAAATTTTCGTAACGCACACATTACTAATAAATCGTAATTCGTAAATAGGCAACCGCATTTCTAATGCGGTTGCCCTGTCCTAGTCTTCCTTCCACCACAGAAATTTTCTCGGCTTATCGATGGCTCCGGCGCGGCGCAGACGCCGCGCGAGGGAGAGATCACTTCGAGCCAGAGCGACCATGAGCGCCGTTGTGCCGTCCGCTTCGGCATTCACATCGGCGCCGGCATCCAGCAGGAGATTGATTACCTCCGGTCCGCCGGGTTCCTCTTCACGTTCCACGGCACTGACCAGCGGAGCGTGGTACTTGGTGGTAGCGTGGACATCCGCCCCGGCTTCAAGAAGCATGCGCACGATTTCGATGTTCTCCGACTCTACGGCGACGATAAGAGGAGTATAAAACTCGGTTTTCGCGTTAACATCGGCGCCCGCATCCAGCAGGAGCCGGACGATGTCTTTATTGCAGCCTCTTGCCGCGGCAACAAGCGGAGTATAATCGAAAGTTGAAAGCTTGACATCTGCCCCGGCATCCAAGAACAGCTTCACCCCGTTCAAAAATCCCTTTTCTGCTGCGGCGATGAGCGGAGTGTCATGACCTGATACAGCATTCACGTCCGCCCCGGCGTCCATCAACATGCGTACAATCGGTGCAAAATGTTCGTTGGCGTGGCTCGCCGCAGCAGATAGTGGAGAGAAAACGCTTGTTATGTCTTCCGCATCCGCTCCGTGGTCAAGAAGAAAACGGACGCTTTCCTCGCACCCTCCGTACGCTGCCGATATGAGTGGCGTGCACATCTCCGTTGCTCCATTAACATCCGCTCCTCTGTCGATCAAGCGTTGCATGATTTCGGTGTTTCCGGAAGGCGCCGCAATGATCAAGGGAGTATATTCTTCCATCGGGCGGTTGACGTCCACCCCCGCGTCCAACAGCAGGTCGATGATATCCAGCCGCTCGGTTTTAATGGCCAGGGACAGCGGCGTTTCCTCGTCTATAGACCTTGGCGGATCGACCTCTGCCCCTGCCGTAATCAACTTCCGGATGATCTCGATACGTCCGGCATATACAGCGGAACACAGCGCCCTGCCGAGGGCATACCTGTAATCACCTTTCCCCTTGGAGGCATCCAGAAGTAGTTGCACGATGCCCTCATGTCCCCACAACGCCGCCACACTCAGCGCGCCGCATGGCACATCGAAGTTGATGAAAACATTGTCGATAGAGCGATCCACTCCAACATCCAGCAGCAGCTTCACGAGGTCGGCACGACCCGCCTGCGCGGCGATGTAGAGGGGAGATCGACGGAAAGAGTGCTCCTCTTCATCTGTCAATTTTTTCAGCGCGCCTGCGTCTATCAGCTGCCTGATTTGTTCCGTCGTACTGTTCTTGTCCTCAATAGCTTCGTAAAGCTTGTTACGAAGCTCTGCATCATTCTTTTTTCTCTTTTTCATTTTTAGTGTTGTTGGTTCAGTTCTAAATAGTCCTTTCCGCCACCCGAAATACCTTGGTTTGTCAATGGCGCCGGCAAGGCGCAGTCGCCGAGCGAGAGAGAAATCTTTATGCTCGAGGGCAACCATAAGCGCCGTTTTACCGGCGGCTTCGGCATTCACATCGGCGCCGGCTTCCAGCAGGAGATTGATCAACTCCGGTCCGCCGACTTCCTCTTCTCGTTCCACGGCGCTGACGAGCGGAGCGTGGTCCCTGGTGGTAGCATGGACGTCGGCACCGGCTTCAAGAAGCGTGCGCACAATTTCGATGTCCCCTGTCTCTACAGCGGCGATGAGAGGAGTGAAGATTCCTTCCTTTGTTAGTCCCGTATTCCAAGGGAAGTCATTGTTTTTTGCGTTAACGTCGGCGCCCGCATCCAACAAAAGCCGAACGATGTTCTGATTACAGCTTTTTGCAGCTGCAATAAGCGGAGTGTAATTGAGAGTCGAGTAATTGATATCTGCCCCGGCATCGAGAAGCATGCGGACGATTTCGATGTTCTCCGTCTCTACAGCGGCGATAAGAGGGGTACAATCCGTTTGTGCGTTGACGTCGGCACCGGCTTCCAAGAGCATACGGACGATTCCCTCACATTCTCCACGCACCGCGGCGATGAGCGGGTAACAATTGCAACACAGGTCGTTGACGTCTGCCCCGGCTTCCAGGAGCATATGGACGATTTCCTCACATTCCCCACACGCCGCAGCGATGAGCGGGGTAACGTTGAAACAACAGGCGTTTACATCCGCCCCCGCATCCAGCAGAAGTTGAACAATGTCTTTATGTGAGCCTTCTGCGGCTGCTACAAGTGGAGTGTAGAACCTTGTTATAACACGCGCATCCGCCCCATGGGCAAGG
Source organism: uncultured Akkermansia sp. (assembly GCA_947589345.1). Lineage (GTDB taxonomy): Bacteria > Verrucomicrobiota > Verrucomicrobiia > Verrucomicrobiales > Akkermansiaceae > Akkermansia. The sequence continues at coordinate 10,994 of CANQAC010000048.1, read as the reverse complement.
AGAAAATGGACGCTTTCCTCGCACCCTTCGTATGCTGCCGCTATAAGTGGCGTGTACATCTCCGTGGCTCCGTTCACGTCTGCTCCTCTGTCGATGAGGTGTTGCATGAGTTCGATGTTCCCGGAGCGCGCCGCAATGATCAAGGGAGTGTACTGATCTCGCTCCTCCATGTCTTCCTTCTCGACTTTGCCGTTGATGTCCGCCCCGGCGTCCAGCAGCAGGTCAATGATATCGAGCCGCTCAGTTTGGGTGGCCAAGGATAGCGGCGTTTCCTCGTCTATAGCCCTTGGCGGATCGACCTCCGCCCCCGCAGCGAGCAACTGCCGGATGATGTCGATGCGGCCGGAATAAACAGCGGAACACAACGCCCTGCCAAGAGCATACCTGCATTCTTCATCCACTTTTGCGGTGTCCAAGATCAATCGCACGATGTCTGCATGCCCCCACCATGCCGCCACGCTCAGGGCAGAGCTCGGTTCATCAGTAAACGAGCTTGATCTGCCTTTTCTGAGATCTTCTACGCCCTCACCAACATCCAGAAGCAGCTCCACGATGTCGGCACGACCCGCCTGCGCGGCGATGTAGAGGGGAGATCGACGGAAATAGTGCTCCTCTTCATCTGTCAATTTTTTCAGCGCGCCGGCGTCTATCAGCTGCCTGATTTGCTCCGGTGTGCTGTTTTCGTCCTCAATGGCTTCGCAAAGCTTCTTGCGGAGTTCCATAACATTCTTTTCTCTCTTTTTCATTTCGTTTAGTTTTCGATTGTCTAAAGGTCCAGGTCCTTCTTCCACTTAAAATACCTTGGTTTATCAATGGCGCCTGCGCGGCGCAGGAAGTGCGCGAGGGCGAGATTCCCTCGTGCCAAAGCAACCATGAGTGCCGTTGTGCCGTCGGCTTCGGCATTCACATCGGCTCCGGCTTCCAGCAGGAGATTGATCACCTCCGGTCCGCCGGGTTCCTCTTCTCGTTCCACAGCGCTGACGAGCGGAGCGTGGTCCCTGGTGGTAGCATGTACATCGGCACCGGCGTCGAGAAGCATGCGCACGATTTCAATGTTCCCCTTCTCTACAGCTTCGATGAGAGCAGTAGAGAACTCAGTTTTCGCATTGACATCGGCGCCCGCATCCAGCAGGAGCCGGACGATGTCTCTATTGCCGCCCTCTGCCGCGGCGATGAGCGGGGTGTAAAAGTCACTCTGAATGTTTACATCTGCTCCGGCGTCCAGGAACAGCCTCACCCCGTCCATGAAGCCTTCCTCTGCTGCAGCGATAAGCGGCGTGTATCCCAATGTCGCTTTGTTGACGTCTGCCCCGGCTTCCAGCAGGAAGCGCACGCTATCTACACTCGCGGCTCTCGCTGCGGCGATAAGCGGCGTGTTTTCCAATGTCGCTTTATTGACGTCTGCTCCGGCTTCCAGCAAAATACGCGCGATCGGAACGAATTGTTCATGCGCATACAGGGCTCCGGCGATGAGCGGGGTGCCGCATTCCGTCTCGGCGTTGACATCCGCCCCATGGTCGAGGAGGAAACGAACGCTCTCCACGCAGCCATCCTTTGCTGCCGATACGAGCGGTGTGTCTGCGTCCGGCGCCCCGTTGATGTCCGCTCCTCTGTCGATGAGGTGTTGCATGAGTTCCGTATCCCCGATACGCGCAGCAAGACCCAGAGGCGTATCATATCCGTGAGCGGCAAGGTTAATCTCTGCCCCGGCGTCCAACAACAGGTCGATGATGTCCCATCGCTCGGTTTTGATGGCCAAGGATAGTGGAGTCTCTTCGTAAGGGGTCTCTCTGCGAACCCATCGCAAAAAGTTGATTCTGTCTCGGCTCTCGGCTTTGTACAAAGACATGAAAGTCTCCTTCCTTGCTAGCCGTCGAAACCTTTGCCCCTTAAACCGCCACCACATCCGGGGACAATCGACCTCTGCCCCGGCTTCCAGCAACTGCCGGATGATATCGATATTCCCGGCATAGACAGCGGAGCACAGCGCGCCCTCGAGATCCAGGCGTTTCTCGTCCGCCTCGGCAGCCTTGATGAGCGCCTGCACAACATCTGTATGCCCCCACAATGCCGCGACACTCAGGGCCGTGCACGGACCACTGTCGTACCCATCGTACCGTCCATTGTCCACAAAGTCCACCACATCAGCTCCGACATCCAGCAGAAGCTGCACGATGTCGGCACGCCCTGCCTGCGCGGCGGTATAGAGGGGGGATCGACAGAAAGACTTCTCCTCTTTATCCGTCAATTTTCTCAGAGCGCCTGCGTCTATCATCTGCCTGATTTGCTCCGGTGTGCTGTTTTCGTTTTCAATGGCTTTGTAAAGCCTTATGCGGAGTTTTTTTGTATTTTCCTTTTTCTTTTTCATAGTAAGAAATAGTGGGCAGATTTATTTTGCGATACAGGCAGCGTGGTAATGGAGAATGAGGTATTCTTCGCCTCGTTTATTTCCACTCCAATAAGTTATTTTTCCGCACGTATATTTGGGGAGTTGCTCGATGGCTCCGGCGCGCCGAAGACGGTGGGCAAGGGAGAGGTTATTATGTCTTAACGCAGCCACGAGCGCGGTTTTGCCTGTTTTGACTCCCCCGGCGTTCACGTCGGCTCCGGCTGCGAGAAGCATGTTGATGATTTTCGCGTCCCCTCGCTCTGCCGCAGCGGTAAGTGGAGTGTCAAAGAAGGGCGAGAGGTTTACATCCGCCCCGGCATTCAGGAGCAGTCTGACTCCTTCCGTGAATCCTGCCCACGCGGCTGCGGTGAGCGGGGTATCCCCTGTTTCGTCATCGTTCGGGTTTGCCCCGGCTTCCAATAGAATACGGAGGACGTCTGCATGAGAACCTTCTGCGGCGGCGATAAGTGGGGTGGTCATAAGGGACGAAAGGTTCACATCGGCCCCGGCATCAAGGAGCAGACGCACCCCCTCCGTGGATCCTGCCCGCGCGGCTGCGGTGAGTGGGGTGTCCTCGGCATCGGCTCCGACGTTCGCGTCAGCCCCTGCTGCCAACAGAATGCGGAGGACGTCTGTATGAGAACCTTCTGCAGCTGCGATGAGTGGGGTGGTAAAACGGGACGGGAGGTTCACATCGGCCCCGGCATCAAGGAGCAGACGCACCCCTTCCGTGAATCCTGCCCGCGCGGCGACGGTGAGCGGGGTGTCCTCGGCATCGGCTCCGGCATTCACCTTCGCCCCACGGTCAAGGAGGAAACGGAGGCTCTCCACGCAGCCTTCCTTCGCTGCTACGATGAGCGGTGTGTAGTACGTCGTCCCATTGATGTCCGCTCCTCTGTCGATGAGGTGTTGCATGAGTTCCAAGTCTCCCGTGCACGTCGCAAGGCTCAACGGCGTATGTTTACCTATCTTGCAGTTGACGTCCGTCCCGGCGTCGAGCAGCAGGTCGATGATGTCTCGCCGTTCCATCATCATGGCCAAGAACAACGGGGGAACCTTCCACCCAACGCATATCTTTTTGTTGACGTTGGCTCCCGCCGCCAACAGCGTACGGACGATGTTGGCATGACCTCCATAAACGGCGTATGCCAAGGCTCCCTCCAGTCTCTTGCGTTTCTTGCCTTCACCGGCATCCAGCAGCACCTGCACGATATCGGCACGACCTTCCGCTGCAGCAACATAGAGTGGAGAAACTTGATCATTCCGATCGTCCAATAGAGCGCCTTCGGCGATCAGTTGCTTGATTTGCTCCGGCGTGCTGTTCTTGTCCTCAATGGCTTCGTAAAGTTTCATTTGGAGTTCTTCTGTGTTTTTCTTTTTCATGGTAAGAAATAGTTGGCTAATTTTTCTTGTCGTGTGAGAGGCGGGAGAAAGCGGTACAGTGGATATTCCGATTGGATGAGCGTACCGATTTCGTCCATCGTCTCAGATGGTGCGTGATGAGAACCCTCTTCACCCTAGTTCTCCTTCCCTCATAGGATTTTCTCCTGTTTATTGATAGCTCCGGCTCGACGCAGGCAGTGCGCGAGAGGGAGATCGACCCGCGCCACAGCAACCGAGAGAGCCGTCTGACCGTCCGCTTCGGCATTGACATCCGCCCCGGCTTTCAGGAGCAGCTTCACCGTCTGTACGTTCCCATGGTTGAAGGCAGCGGCGATGAGAGGTGTAGCGTCTTCAGATGCTCTATTCACATCCGCCCCGGCGTCCAGGAGAAGCTTCACCGTCTGTGCATTCCCACCGATGGAGGCAGCGGCGATGAGGGGAGTAGTGGCTTTAGATGCTTTATTCACGTCAGCGCCGGCATCCAGCAGGAGACGGACGAGCTCCGTATTTCCTGTTTCCGCGGCAATAATAAGCGGCGTGTTCCTCCCTATCGCTTTGTTGACGTCGGCGCCGGCATCCAGCAGCAGGCGTGTGCCGTCTATGCACTCGGCATTCACGGCGGCAGTGAGCGGCGTGTACAGCCCTGCAACAGCATTCACGTCGGCCCCGGCTTCCAGCAAGATACGCGCAACCGGAACGAATTGTTCCTTCGCGTACCGGGCTGCGGCGGTGAGCGGGGTGCAACTTGCCGTCCCGGCATTGACATCCGCCCCATGGTCGAGGAGGAAACGAACGCTCTCCACGCAGCCTTCCCTCGCTGCCGCTATGAGCGGTGTATGGAGGACGGCCTTCGCTCCGTTGACGTTCGCTCCTCTGTCGATGAGGTGTTGCATGAGTTCCGTATTCCCGATACGTGCAGCAAGACCCAGAGGAGAATCATGTTCGTGAGCGATGTAGTTGATATCCGCCCCGGCGTCCAGCAGCATATCGATGATATCCCGTCGCTCGGTTTTAATGGCAAGGGACAGCGGAGACTCATCTCTTCTTTGCCTTACGCGACACCAGCGCCAAAGTTTGATAGTGTCCTGTCGGTCGGCGTGGAGGGCCATAGACATGAAAGATACCGGAAGATCTTTCCTTGGCAGCTGGAGCTGCTTTTGCAACCTGCTCCAGATCAACATCCGAGGGCCATCGACCTCCGCCCCGGCATCCAGCAGCAGGCGGATGATATCGGCATTCCCGGCATAAACGGCGGAGCGCAGCGCTCCCTCGAGATCCGGGCGTTTCTTGTCCGCCTCGGCAGCCTTTATGAGCGCCTGCACAACATGGGTATGCCCCCGCAATGCCGCGACGCTCAGGGCTGTATGCGGACCGTCGCAGCACCATCCATCCTCCACGAAGTCCACCACATCCGCTCCGGCATCCAGCAAAAGCCGGACGATGTCGGCGCGCCCTGCTTGGGCGGCAACAAAGAGGGGAGAGCAGAAATCCTGCTCATTCTCTAATTTTATCAGAGCGCCCTCGGCGATCAATCGGATTATTTGCCTGAGCGTGCTTTTTTTGTTCTCGATGGCTTTGTAAAGCCTTAAGCGTAAATTTTTTGTTTCGTTGTTGTTCATCATAATGAAATATGTGATTAATTTATATTGGGATATGAGTAATGGGGCGATGAGAGATTTTTTCTTTTTTGTTCGGCGCTCCTCAATCTCGTAGATTCTTTTTCCATCCGTATCTTACAGGTTGATCGATGGCTCCGGCGAGCCGCAGACGACGGGCAAGAGAGAGATGATTGTTTTCCAACGCAGCCGTGAGCGCCGTTCTCTCGTATCCGTCTGCTTGAGCGTTCACGTTTGCCCCGGCAGCGAGAAGCATGTTGATGATTCTCACGTCCCCTCGCAGCACAGCGGCGATGAGCGGGGTGTAGAAGATCGTTGAGAGATTGACATCGGCCCCGGCTGCGAGAAGCAGGCGCACCCCTTCGATGAACCCGGCCATAGCGGCAGCGATGAGCGGGGTATTTCCATCTGCTTCGTCGCTCAGGTCAGCCCCTGCTGCCAAGAGAATGCGGAGGATGTCTGCATGAGAGCCTGCAGCTGCGGCAGTGAGCGGGGTGTAGAAGAGAGAGGGGAGATTGACATCCGCCCCGGCAGCGATGAGCAGACGCACCCCCTCCGTGAAGCCTGCCCGCGCGGCGGCGATGAGCGGAGTGGGCCTCTCCTTGTTGGCCTCAGCATCCACGTTCGCGCCGGCATCGAGCAGAGTGAGGAGGATGCCTTTCCGGGCGCCCTCTGCAGCGGCGATGAGCGGGGTGTAACTTGCCGTTCCGGCGTTGACATCTGCCCCATGGTCAAGGAGGAAACGAACGCTCTCCTCGCAGCCTTCCTTCGCTGCCGCTATGAGCGGGGTGTACACATCCGTCGCCCCGTTGACGTCCGCCCCTCTGTCGATGAGGTGTTGCATGAGTTTCAGATCTCCCGTACACGCTGCAAGGCTCAACGGCGTATGCTCCTCCGTCTTGTAGTTGACGTCCGCCCCGGCGTCGAGCAGCAGGTCGATGATGTCCTGCCGCTCCGTCACCATGGCCAGGAACAACAGGGAAAACGTCTTGTTCACACATTCTTTCCCGTATTCCAGCGCAAAAAAGGGTTCCTCTACCACGACCTCTGTGTTGGCGTCCGCCCCGGCGTCCAGCAGTGTACGGACGATATCGGCACGCCCCTTCTCTATGGCGATAGAGAGGGGAGAGCGTGAACCGTGCTCATCCTGCATGGTTTCCAGGGGGGCGCCTTCGGCGATCAGCTGCCTGATTTGCTCCGGCGTGCTGTTCATGTCCTCAATGGCTTCGTAGAGCCCCATGCGTCGTTCTTCTGTCGTTGGGGGGCGCTGTACAATAGCTTTCAATGGTTCCGTCGCTCCGGCTGCACGAAGAAGGGTGACGACTTCCTCGCTCCTTTTCTTCTCGCCTTCAAAGCGGGCAGATTGATGCGCTTCAAGAGCAACGCCCAATGCGGTCTTGCCGTTCACTTCGGCATTCACATCCACGCTTCTCTCAAGCAACAGTTGAACCCCCTTTGCTTTTCCTTGACGTGCCGCCGCGATGAGAGCTGTGCCGGCATCTCCTGTCTGAGCCTGCGCATTGATATTTGCCCCGGCATCGAGCAGTAGCTTGATGATCTCCTCGTTTCCTCTGCTCGCCGCTGCGATGAGAGCTGTGCCGTAATCTCCTCTCTGAGCTGGCGCATTGACATCCGCCCCGGCTTCCAACAGTAGCTTGGCGACCTCCACTTTCTTTGTTCGTAGAGCCTGATCATTGACATCTGGCGCGGTATCGAGCAGCAGCTTGATGACGAAGCTCATCTTCTCGTCCGCGCTTCCCGTTGCCGCGATGAGGGCTGTGCCGAAAGCTCCTGTCTGAGCCGGCGCATTGACATCCGCCCCGGTTTCCAGCAGCAGCCTGACGATCTCCGCGTTCATGTTTCCCGCAGCAGCGATGAGAGCTGTGCCGTAATCTCCGATTTGAGCCGGCGCATTGACATTTGCCCCGGCGTCGAGCAGCAGCTTGACAATCTTCAAGTCTCCTCGTTCCGCCGCCGCGACGAGGGCTGTGCCGTAACGTCCTGTCTGAGCTGGTGCATTGACGTCCGCTCCGGCATCGAGCAGCAGCTTGATAATCAGCAAGTTTTCTCTGCTCGCCGCCGTGATGAGGGCTGCGCTGAGGGCTCCCTTCTGATCCTGCGCATGGGTACTTGCTCCGGTATCGATGAGAGGGCGGATTTTTTGCATGGATTCCTCGGAACAGCTATGGCTCTCTCGGATGGACTCTTCATTTAATGGTTCTGATTTTTTCATCATTGTTTTTGTTTGTTGGAGTTAGTTGTTATTCAATCATAAACACGTTATCGATAAAGCTGAGGATCACGACAGGAATCATGGTGTGAGATGCACTCCCCGATGATGAATGCGATCCGGTTAACAATGTAGAAAGCAAGGGAATAAGGTCCCAAGCGATACAATTCAGGATGATAACATAGGCTCATTGTAGGGTGGTGTTGTTTGGGTTAACGAGAACTCTTTTTACGAGAGTTCTCAGAAAGAAAGTAGAGGGCGGTTTCGTGCGATTATAGAGAAGTTCATAAGGAAAAAATCAGGGAATTTTTACATTTAGTTAAGAAAGCTTAAACAATTGTCCCGTTGCTTCGGTTTTTTGCACTCGTCCGCAATGGCCCCGTAAAGCCTTACGCGGAGTTCCTCTTTGGTCGGTATTCTTCATAATATATTTATTTTATTATCGTTATGATTGGCGCTCCCGGTTTCTCATCGAGGGAGGCTCATCGTGTGATGGCACCGGGAGGGTTGCCGGGAACTATTATACTGGTGTTCTGAAAAGTTCTGAAAAGATCTGCTACGCATTTCGTGTTCGATTAACGGAACTTAAATAATGAAGAGGCATCTCGTCACGGTGTTTATTTTCAAGAAATCACTAAGACTGTACGTATTAAATAATATAAATGTCATTGATTGCCGGATTTAGAAGAAAATGAAGCTTCATAGAAAAATTGATCACTCATGAAAACTTGAAAAAGAAATCACGGGGCAACAGTCCGTAGAGAATCGAAATGGCTGGGGCAAATAAAAGAGGTCCCGAGGTACGGATGCACCAGAGCGGGAGAAATCTCCGACCGATAAGGGTAATTTATTGATCCTTAACATATCATTGAGTTGTTTTTATTTCCTGAAATCGTAAGTTGACTCAGCGGCACCGCATTGATTCAGCGCTGCCCCATCAGCACTGAGTCAACATAAATCGTAAATAACCAATGACTTGTGCTACATGATGCGCCGTTAACCACTTATTGGGTGTGTGTTTTCTTGGGACGGATGTGGTTCCTCCTTCAGCTGGGTGATGATTTCAGCCAGGGTGAGCGTCGGGGGAATCAAGTAGTGCGGCTCCACCTCATCCACGGTAGGCATATATTGCTGCGTCCGCCGTTCCCAATCGGCGAACGACTCGCCGCGGTGCAGAGGGGCGTGAAGCGGTGGGATCTCCTTCCACGGACGTTTTTTTGCTCGTGGAATAGAACGAAGAACCTCTCGAGCCTCGCTGAGCCTCGGACGGAACAAGGACAGCGTAGTGCCCAGTTCCTTGGCAACGGGATCTAGCAATATGTAAATGTAGCATGCACCGCTGAGAATGGAGCCATCGATGTAGAGGGCGTACAGGGGATGTCCTGCGACAGAGGTTTGTTTCCAGCCGGCTTCCCCCTTTTTCCACGCCCAAAGGAGATCGCCCAAATCGGGCGTCGGAAGCGGGGACGGAGATCCGCCTCCTACCTCCCGGCATTCCGCCATCTCCGGCACTTGGAGGATTCTCTCCGCATTCTCCAGCAACAGGTTGATGTTGTCCGACAACAGCTCCAGCACGTGTCCTTGAGGCACAGGTTGGCGGTTGTAAAACTCTACCGGCTGTGCCTTGAACTCCTTCCACGTCAGTGACGTCTTCGACCAATGATTCCTCCACTCGTTTTCAAACTTCTGCTCCGCGCTTTGAGGCGCCCGGCTTGAGGGCAAGACGAGCCCTTGAGAGACCGATGCATTGGATCGGAAAATATCGCCTATCGGCGATGGTAATCTATCGAGTCTTAACATATCGTTGGGTTGTGCTTGATTAGTTGAACGATCGACAGCACAAGCCCGCAGATACAAAAAAACCGCAGCTTCCACCCGCTCTCAGGGTGAATGCCACGGCATCTTGTTCATTTACAATCAGCGTTCCCGCCGAAGGATTGACCTATGCCGTCACATTATTTGCCCATCCGCCGCACACGCGGCTTCCGGGGTGACCTTACGGCGTCACCTGACCCATTGCGAAGTTCGTCCTCCGCTCTGTGCCCCTCTTCTACCACTATTCGCCCGCTTTGTCAAGCACAATTTTTCAAGAAACGCTGTTTTATTTTTCCGAAAACTTGGTAACTCATTGATTAAAAATGGATATGGAGTTACGGGATGCTCCATTGAGCCGAAGGTCCCAATTTCTGAGTACAGCTACCGCTTATGACTAAGGAAGTTGCAAATAATCCGGCATCGGGAGATCAATAGGGAGAGGGGAAAGAACGTCGTGGGGCGAACATCTGTCGCTCGTCCACGCCATAGCCTCCTCGGGGGAATCGATGAACCCCATCTCCACGTTCCACAAAGCAATAGCATACTGCCAATTAGAAAGAGTCTGTTCCGTGTCGGCTTTTCCTCTCCTGTGACTGTTGAGGAAATTCATGAGCCTTTTCTTTTCTTCATGATTGCTCAACCTCCACGGAGCCTTTTCCCCTGTGTCAGTTACATACTTTGGCTCCAAAAACGAGATTCGTGCGCATTTCGTCACCTCTTCGTAGTGAACGTGATCGCACAATATGAAATAAGTGGGCCTGTTTTCGTTCATGCCCGGATTGAGCTCAATGGACCAATTTTGTTCATAATCTCTTGCAACCACCACTCTCTCCGTGAATAGCTGGGGACTTTCCTCGCCACTCGTCGCTTGATCAGCAAGGGAAGCCTCTGCCGTTTTTTGCGTATCATCAATCTTCTTCATGACAAACAGTATGATAACGTATTGGGGGACTCAGTTCAACTTCGTGTATGCTCAATTCTTACGTTAGGAAATGATCCACTGGACTGCGCAAAAAAAATCTGGTCCTGTCCCCCGGGATATGAGTGTTTGTTGTTATCTTAAATTAAGATAGTTAGGCATGGGAAGATCGATGGGTAATGCGTGTTCTGCTTCAGTCCCCGCTATTTCATTTGCATTGTCTCTCTTCCATTTTTGGGTGAAGTAAAGCCATTCCCTCATCCCCCAGTCTCTCATCATGATATTTTCTACGTTATATTGGATAATGGCATATTGCCAATTGGTCATTCTCTTTCCGTCTAACTTGATGTAAGGCGATTTGAAGAATTGAACTAATATCTTCCGTAAACCGGCATTTAACTTGAACTGCTTTTTTACACTATCTTTATAATGAATGATATATTTCGGTTCAAGAAACGAAATACGTGCTCCGGCATGTTTTTGCTACTTCTCTCCTTGCAAGTTACCTAAGAAACCGGCCAAGGCAGGAGATGCTGTTACGAGTAGTTCCACGCGGGCGCGAGTGGCAGCCACGTGAACAAGGCAGCGGGCACGAAGCAGAGAATCCTCGTCCTGCATGTCTTTCGACCATGTTTGGTCATC
>CANQAC010000047.1 GCA_947589345.1 uncultured Akkermansia sp. | reverse complement strand
CCGAATACGGTACGGGTGTGCAGCCCGCGACCTTCGGTTACGATGATGCGGATAACCTCACTCGCCTCACCACGTACCGAGCCACAGGCAAAGTAATTTCCACCGACCCGAGCGGACTGAAGGGCGACACGACCACGTGGGAGTACGATTTGGCGACGGGGTTGGAACTCAAGAAGACCTACGCGGATGGCAAGGGGACGGTGAAGACCTATGATGCGTACAACAATCTCTCCACCGTGACGGATGCGCGCAGGGTGGTCGCTACTTACAGCTATGACATCCCGCGAGGTTTGCTGACGGGGCTCGACTTCAGCGATGACACGCCCGCACAGAAGGGCACCTACAATTTCCTCGGTCAGGTGGTCAGCGTGCAGGACGCTTCCGGAGAGCGCAGCATCAGCTACGATCACTATGGTCAGACGAACGAGGAGGTACAGTTGATCGCCGGCGCGAACTACGCTCTGCAGGAGCATTGGGATGCCTACGGTCGCAGTATGGGCTATGCCCTGCTCAAGGACGGCGCATCGCAGTGCGATGCTTCCACAACGTACGGCGCACTGGGACGCATTCAAGCTGCCGGATTCACGCATGAGGGTACAGTTCATCAATTCCGCTACGGTTACCTTGCGGGCAGCAACCTGCTGCAATCGCTCGCCATGCCGAATGGGGTGACGCTCACGCAGAGCTACGAGGAGAAACGCGATCTGCTCACGGGCATGGATTATGTGCGAGACAATAGTCTCATCACGCAACGCCAGTACAGTTACGACGCGCTGGGGAGACCGACGACCCGCGATACGCGCTATCCGGACAAAGCGATTCATCATGCAGACTCCTTCACTTACAACAAGAGAAGCGAGTTAACGGGAGCCTTGCTGGGTGAGGATGCCTATGCCTATTCGTACGACAACATCGGCAATCGCGAGATCGCCCAAGAAGCGGCTGAGGATATCACCTACGACGCCAATGATCTGAACCAGTACACGCGCATCAGCACGAATGGCGAGGACTTCACGCCGGAGTACGATGCAGATGGTAACCAGACGCTCATTCAGACAAGCACGGGCATTTGGAAGGTGCAGTACAATGCGCAGAACCGAGCCATTAAATTTGAGAGTAAGGATGGTCATACCGTCATCACCTGCGGCTATGATTACTTGGGACGTCGGTTTGAGAAGAAGGTGACCGTCGATGGCGCCGTCACCCTGCACGAGCGCTACATCTACCGAGGTTACCTGCAAATTGCAGCCTATGACCTGCGCGAGGGGCACGCCGAGTACCCGGATTTGCGCTTCATCATTTGGGATCCGACGCAGGAAGTCGCCACGCGTCCTCTTGCCATCCACGAGAACGGTGTGTGGTACACCTATGGTTGGGATCTGACCAAGAACATTTGCGAGCTGTATGGGCAGGAAGGGTTCATCCGCACCATCTACACGTACTCACCCTACGGACAAGTCCGCGAGAATGAGAGTACAACTCAAAGCCCCCGAGGGATCGGAGGGGGATTGGACAATGCGGAAGCATTGCCCGAAGGGCGAACCGCCGATGGGGCGGCGGTGAGTCAACCCATCCAGTGGAGCAGTGAAATGTATGATGCTGAGCTTGGACTCGTTTACTACAACTTCCGCTACTATAACCCACTCGACGGCAGGTGGACGCGGAGGGATCCTATGAAGAAAGCCGTTCGAAATTTATACGAAGTTTCGAATCATAACACCATGGGATATTTTGATTATCTCGGACAAGAATTATTACCATTTAGTCAAAACGATTTGACGGAAATTCCCTTAGGTTGGAAAGTTGTTTATGATGGGAGCTACCGAATATTAGGAGATACTAGACCTATTTGGCCTGATCCGTTAGGAAGTTGCAGGGCGTGTTTGTTGAAACTGGATAAAGACGCTAAGTTATTAATTGAGATGAGACTATATAATAATAAGGGGTTTGAGCAATGGAGAGACAATCTTGGCAATGATCGCGTACAACACGAATACGTACATGTAGCAATGATTGCGGCGGTGTGGGATGCATTTGTTCAGAGGGCGAACACATATGAGAAAAAATATCCAACTACTGCAAAATGTCAGGAACAATTTGAAAAAATTGTGAAAGTATATAGTGCATTAAAGCAGTTGGTTGATCGAGAGAACAAAGAGTTTGATAGTAGGGCATATTAGAAAAATTACACATTAAAACTTATGAAATTATATTTAATTATCTTTTTGTTCTTATTGGGCGTATGCACAGGTGCAGCTGTAGAGGAGGCCCAGAAGCGTATTCTTGCTCTTCATTCGGAGGGAGGAATGGCTGTGACTCAGCAGAGCGCTACTCAAGAAGGTAGTTTTGAGTATCATGTAACAGCACTTAAAAAGACCGATTCTCAAATTGAGGAGAAAAACATTCGATTTGTCAGCAAGATCGATTACAAGGATGGATATGCAAATGATGATTACGTCATTCTAACTAACAACGGAGGTGATATTAAGGAACTGGCGTGGCTTATCATTGATATCCAAAAATGTCGAGCAACCGAATTCCAAATACCGATACGGAAAATTAATAAAACGGAAGTATTTCATTATGAGCAGACAAGTTATATCACAACAACAAAAGGGTGTTTCCAACGAAAGATTGTGGTTTGGCATCAAAATGATTGGGAAAGTGGGGAACAAGTCATCTGTCTTCGACTCGGAGATAGTGTTCCCAACAGGTGCCGTATTCTTTGGGAATATGATGCTAAAGCGGATAAATGTTTTCTAAAAGAAACTGTTGCCACACGGAATAGCGAAGATTCCTCTTGGACTCAACATACGACTGTAACAGGAGAGGAGAAAATGAAGAAAACCATTGTGCCGGCTACATCAGATTCTGTTCTTTATCAGAGAAAATGATGTATTTCAATGAGTAGCAAGGGTAAATGCACCGGAAGATAATGGAAGCCATGCTCACGTGCCGTGCGACTCGCAAAGTAATTTCCACCGACCCGAGTGGGCTGGAGGGCGACACGACTACGTGGGAGTATGATTTGGCGACGGGGTTGGAACTCGAGAAGACCTATGCCGATGGCAAGGGAACGGTGAAGACCTATGATGCGTACAACAATCTCTCCACCGTGACGGATGCGCGTGGGGTGGTCGCTACTTACAGCTATGACATCCCGCGAGGTTTGCTCACGGGGATCGACTTCAGCGACGACACGCCCGCACAGAAGTTTACCTACAATTTCCTCGGGCAAACGGTAAGTGTGCAGGACGCTTCCGGCGAGCGCAGCATCAGCTACGACCACTACGGTCAGACGAACGAGGATGTGCAGCCGATCGCCGGCGCGAACTACGCTCTGCAGGAGCATTGGGATGCGTATGGTCGCAGCACGGGCTATGCCCTGCTCAAGGACGGCGTATCGCAGTGCGAGGCTTCCGCAACGTACAGCACACTGGGACGTATCCAAGTCGTCGGCTTCACGCATGAGGGTACAGTTCATCAATTCCGCTACGGTTACCTTGCGGGAAGCAACCTGCTGCAATCGCTCGCCATGCCGAATGGTGTGACGCTCACGCAGAGTTACGAGGAGAAACGCGACCTGCTCACGGGCATGGATTATGTGCGAGACAATAGTCTCATCACGCAACGCCAGTACAGTTACGACGCGCTGGGGAGACCGACGACCCGCGATACGCGCTATCCGGACAAAGCGATTCATCATGCAGACTCCTTCACTTACAACAAGAGAAGCGAGTTAACGGGAGCCTTGCTGGGTGAGGATGCCTATGCCTATTCGTACGACAACATCGGCAATCGCGAGATCGCCCAAGAAGCGGCTGAGGATATCACCTACGACGCCAATGATCTGAACCAGTACACGCGCATCAGCACGAATGGCGAGGACTTCACGCCGGAGTACGATGCAGATGGTAACCAGACGCTCATTCAGACAAGCACGGGCATTTGGAAGGTGCAGTACAATGCGCAGAACCGAGCCATTAAATTTGAGAGTAAGGGTGGTCATACCGTCATCACCTGCGGCTATGATTACTTGGGACGCCGTTTTGAGAAAAAGGTGACCGTCGATGGCGCCGTCACCCTGCACGAGCGCTACATCTACCGCGGCTACCTGCAAATTGCAGCCCTCGACATGCTCCACGATGCCGCCCTCATCCACGCCATCACCTGGGATCCAACGCAGGAAATTGCCACGCGTCCCCTTGCCATCCAAAAAGACGGCACATGGTACACCTATGGCTGGGATCTCACCAAGAACATCTGCGAGCTGTACGACCAGGAAGGTATCATCCGCACCATCTACACCTACTCTCCCTACGGACAAGTCCGTGAGAATGAGAGTACAACTCAAAGCCCCCGAGGGATCGGAGGGGGATTGGACAATGCGGAAGCATTGCCCGAAGGGCGAACCGCCGATGGGGCGGCGGTGAGTCAACCTATTCAATGGAGCAGCGAAATGTATGATGCTGAGACGGGTTTGGCTTACTACAACTACCGGTACTACAACCCGCGCGATGGCAGGTGGACAAGAAGGGACGATATTCAGGGGCATAACTTATACGCATACGTCTCGAATGAATCTCTGGCGATGAATGATTATGTTGGATTGCAAGAAAGGCCTGTGTTGAATGCAGAGGTAATAAGCCAAGATTTCCAATTCTGTGGGGCTTTCGACATTAGAATGGTATGGAGACTATTAGCATACCCCGGGAAAGGAGTTATCAGCCAATATGTAAAGTGGACAGCAGATATTAAGCAAAGGAAAAACGATGGAACATACGTGGATGTCACTGGTCAAGCCATGAGAAGGCTCACCCCATACACGGAGTATTGGGTTAGGAACGATGATGACTTTATGGATGATTTTTCATACAGTAACGAATCCTTAATTAACAAGACAGTCGGGACTATAAAAATTGAAGCAGAAGCAGTGTACGCAGAGAATGCTTCAAAACCTTGGTTTTCGTGGCCGGAGGAACAAATGCCGAGCGGAAAACTATCTATGAGAAGAGGAAAGAAGTTGATATTGAGTTCAGAAAATTCTAATTATGTGATAAAAAAACTGGTAGTTAAATGGGACTGCTCTTGCACTCCTAAAAAGAGCGAAGGAAGTCTGAGTATTAGCAATTCATAATGCCGGAGATATGTTAACGGTACACACCGCGAGAGGAAAGTTATCACATGGATTGATGTTGATAACGAGCATATTTTTCTGTTTCACAGGTTGCACATCAGTAAAAGAGGCAAGCCTTGAAATAAGAGAGTACAAGGAGGCATCTTTCAGGAGCTGGTTATTCTTCAAGGAGAGGGACACATATTATTCGCCGCCAGCAATAAGCCGAGCCATTTTTTTGCGTCCTATGCCGGAGGAGGTCAAAGAACAAATTGGTGGTGATACAAAAGCGATAAGGTATTTTGGGGATAGATACTACGCCATACCCGGTCGAGAACCCGGCATCTGGTATCCCCCTCACGCCTGGGTCGGCTATCAGGGCAATTTAACGAGCCGGAAACCAATGAATTATCCTTGGGAAACAGATACGTCCCAAGATATCAATATCTTCATGGAAAAGCTTGATTTGAAAAAGTTTGCCAAGTTGATCTACGGCAATCAGCCGGGTCGAATCTTTTTCATGAAAGGAGAAAGAGAGATAAGCTTTTATACACGCCCTATAGCGGGGTATGTTCCCCCAAGCGTGTATGTTCCTGCACGTCTTATAACGGAATCGGACTTAAATCTTTCGATGTTGATGAATAATATCGCTCTTCTCTTCGATCTTGAAAGGGACGGGTGGATTACTAAAACGGGAAGGAACTCATGGCAATGGACAGCTCAGGCAAGGGCGTTGAAAAAGGATAAACAATCCACCCTCTCAGATATGGATATGCAGGCACGGGATTATTTCAAAGCCCTAACACTGATCAAGGATGGTAAAGAGTCACTGCCGGCTATACCTTGTCGAGTTATCAAAACGTGTGAGGCGATGGGTATGATTGATGCTGAGGTACGACTTATGAGGAAAAATGAGGGTTGCAACATGGGCCCGCTGCCAAAGAAAAGATATTTTACCGTGGATGAGGAGGTCGGGTACTGTGTTTTATTGGGGACGACCCCTCGCTTGCAATCGGAGGGAAAGAAGCAGAGTTACGTCCAGTTGAGAGTTTTTGCAACGGACGGGGATATAAGGGGAACCTACGGCGTCAACTTGGAGAGAATCCTTCAGGAAGGAGGAATACCCAAACGCATATGCCGCGTTATTTATGACAGGAAACGATGAGGGTGAACGGCAGAGACAAACATCTTATGTGCCCCGTCTCATTGAATGATGCGCTCCCCCGAAAATGAAAATTACTTTATATTGTCTCATTACGGTGTTGATACTGTTTGCATCAGTATTTTCAGTGTTCATCTTCCCTCTATTGAAGCCGGTCCTTCCGGAAGAAATTCAATTAAGTGGAATAAGGGTATCTTCCATCTATTTTGACTCAATCGATTTAGAAACGTCATTATCAGAGAAAGAGAAGGAAATCGTGTATTCTTGGTTGCAAACGTTGAACGGGAGAGAGTATCGACTTGATTTCGTGTCGTACGTTCCTGAATTTTGTTTAAAATCTCATGCTTTTGACATCAACATGAACCCACATTACATCGTTGTTAGCGTGCACTCAAAAAAGGGCGGTCGAGGCCGACAGTACTCAAGAAAAACAAATAAACGCGATGTTGAAGTCATACGTTTTCTGATACAAAAATTTAAACTGGAACAAAAGAAAATAGATTACCACAAGCAGAAGGAGCAGCTACGGGAGGCAGAGAAAGCCTTGACTGCATTGATACATGATTTATAATCTTTAGCGACAATCACAAAATGGCTGCGTCTATCTACATGATCCTAAGATTTCTTCTCTTTGTGGTAGGTGTCGTTGTCGGGTTGCCCGTAGGCATATACCTGCTCATCAAGCATGCAGCGAAGATACGGCATCCGCGTGCAACATCGACTCTGCTCGCAGTGTTTTTAACTGGCATGATGGGACTATGTCTCTGGGAGTACATAATACAAGAGTGTAGAATAATGTTGGTTTACCGTCTCGTAGAAGGGAACGCATCAAGGGTTGCTTATAAGGCTGCATCGTTTAAGACATGGCTTTTGTTTGACACGCCGGATACGTACTATACTCCACCACGATTGAGCAAAGCAATTTTCTGTTGGAAGATACCTGCAGAACCGGATAAAAGAATCATCGAGTACCTCGCCGGGGCGGGAATTCGAATGGAGGACATGGGGACAGGGAGAAAGCCTCCGCCTCCGAATACTGAGATAGGGAAACTTCCGCAAGTGACAAATCGTACACTGGGCAACAAACCGTGGGAGGTCGATTACAGCCACGACATCAACGAATTTATGGAAGAATTAAACTTGCCCCCCCTGGCAGAACGATGCTACGAGGGAAAGAAGGGTAAAATTTATTTTCTCGATGGGTGGAGAGAAATTGAAACTTTAAATGGCGACGCGTTCAGGTACAGCCCATCGACAGCCAACACGCCCGCTCGATTGCTGACCGCAGATGATCTTGATTTGTCCATTCTCATGGAAAACATTTGGCTGCTGTATCAGCTTTCTTTGGATGGTTGGGTCGAGTTAGCCGGTTCGCAGTGGAAATGGACGGCCAAGGCGCAGCAGTTGACTCCGAGTGACAATGCCGCCGAAAAGAAAACACTGGCGAATCTTGACGCCACACTGAAAGCAAGGTACAAAATACTTCAAATGATCTGCGAAGCCAGCAAGAGCGACGTTATCCCCGCTATACCGTGTGAAATCTACGAAACAGACGAGCCAGCACGCGCGGAGGATGACGAAATCCGTGTTATGCGAAAATATTACGAGGGGAATGTGATCACATGGCCGTGGCTGTATGTTGGTTCTGAAGGTTTTGAAGAGGGAATATGTGATTTAAGTGACAGGATTTCACACTTTATTGTGCAACGGAGATGGGAGCAAGCCATTGCGAATAAACCGGAGCAAGGAAAAGAAATATATATCGGGGAAGGGAGGAAAAGGTATGAGGTTATGGAGTTGGACGCCCAATACACAGAGAAACGTTCTATAGCTCAGTATGTCCAATACCTACCACTCAGCACTGTTGCCCTCTCTGAAGGGACGCTGCTTTCGGGAAACCGAAGTAAAATACGCAAAGGGAAACTTGTCTCGATTGGGAAAAAGCGAGATGCTGCTCTCATCTATTCGCATTGAAAGTGCGAATTGTAAGGACGAGAGCATCAGAAGACAAAAGAAGCCTTGACTCCACAAATATAACCTTCCACAATGGACACAAAATGACCGCGTCTATCTCTATAATCCTGGAGTTCCTTCTCTTTGTAGGAAGTGTCATCATCGGTCTGGCTATAGGCATATACCTGCTCATCAAGTATGCGGCAAAGGTACGGCATCCGAGAGTGGCAGCGGCTCTGCTCACCGTGTTTTTAATTGGCATAATGGGACTGTGCTACCGAGAGTACAAGATACAGGTGTACAGAATAATGTGGACCCACCGCTACGTAAAACAGAGTGTGGACGCATCAAGGATTGCCTATAAGGCTGCATCGTTTAAGACATGGCTTTTGTTTGACACGCCGGATACGTACTATACTCCACCACGATTGAGCAAAGCAATTTTCTGTTGGAAGATACCTGCAGAACCGGATAAAAGAATCATCGAGTACCTCGCCGGGGCGGGAATTCGAATGGAGGACATGGGGACAGGGAGAAAGCCTCCGCCTCCGAATACTGAGATAGGGAAACTTCCGCAAGTGACAAATCGTACACTGGGCAACAAACCGTGGGAGGTCGATTACAGCCACGACATCAACGAATTTATGGAAGAATTAAACTTGCCCCCCCTGGCAGAACGATGCTACGAGGGAAAGAAGGGTAAAATTTATTTTCTCGATGGGTGGAGAGAAATTGAAACTTTAAATGGCGACGCGTTCAGGTACAGCCCATCGACAGCCAACACGCCCGCTCGATTGCTGACCGCAGATGATCTTGATTTGTCCATTCTCATGGAAAACATTTGGCTGCTGTATCAGCTTTCTTTGGATGGTTGGGTCGAGTTAGCCGGTTCGCAGTGGAAATGGACGGCCAAGGCGCAGCAGTTGACTCCGAGTGACAATGCCGCCGAAAAGAAAACACTGGCGAATCTTGACGCCACACTGAAAGCAAGGTACAAAATACTTCAAATGATCTGCGAAGCCAGCAAGAGCGACGTTATCCCCGCTATACCGTGTGAAATCTACGAAACAGACGAGCCAACACGCGCGGAGGATGACGAAATCCGTGTTATGCGAAAATATTACGAAGGGAATGTGATCACAAGATCATGGTGGTACGTGACCATGAAATCGAGGTGGTATATTGTTATGATGAGAGGGGTATATGATTTAAGTGACAGGATTTCGCACTTTATTGTGCAACGGAGATGGGCGCAAGCCATTGCGAATAAACCAGAGCAAGGAAAAGAAATATATATCGGGGAAGGGAGGAAAAGGTATGAGGTTATGGAGTTGGACGACCAGTACACAAAGAAACGTTCTATAGCTCAGTACGTCCAATACCTATTACCAGACACTGATGACCCTGATGAAAGGAGGTTTAGGGGGGAGAGAGGCAATAAAATACGCAATGGAGAACTTGAATTGGGTCGGAAAATAAGAGATACTACGCTCATTTATTCTCATTGAAAGTGTGAATGCCTGAGTCAAATACAATTTTTATAACTTGTCGCATTTAATTTTGCGATCCATAAAAGTCGGAGGGAGGAGTAAAATCTGCTTGACCGGAAAGGGAGAGGGAGTAAACTGGTAGCGAGGTTTGCATGGCAAGCAAGGGTTTGCGTGTTGTGTAGCGTCGAGCAACATAACGAGTGAGGAATTGTCTGCGCGTCATGGTGTAAAGAAACGCTGCTACACGATAATGATCCAATAGAATGAGGTTGCCGTTGCCCAGATCAAGGACGACGTGTGGTACACGTACAGCTGGAACTTGCGTAATGCCTCAAAAGGAAAAGTCACCGAAGGTCGATGAATGTTGTGATGCATAGAAATTGTAAGAGAAACCGGAATACTATGAAAAATATAAGAATAACATCGTGTTGGGTACTCCTTGTATGCAGTGTAAGTTCATTGTTATTCAATTACAAATATGGTGGTGGCTTCATTACAGCGTTGTGGATCAACTTTATCACGTTCATTCCTGCCGTGATCGCTGTGTCATCTGAGATGTACAGGAGTTATTTCAAGATTGAACAGGAAAAGAAGGTGAAGAAGTCGGATATCATCATGCTGGCTAGTTCTTTGCTGGCGGGATTCGGCATCACGGGCGGCACATTTTATTTCAACCGACCAGTGGGATATGCAGTGGTAATTAACGAGGGGGAGACGATAAGGTTTATTGGGATGATAAAATGTTATCCATATATATGAGCAAAGGGGAACAAACATGAAGCACGCAATTACAGAAACGCTGGAGAGTTGGTGGTGCACACAGAAATTTCACCGAATGAAAAGGGGACTGAAAAGACAGTTGCGCATCATGCTTGCAGCAATTTCCGTGGCGGTATGCGCGAGCCAGGCAACGGTGGGAAAAGAATGGGGATATGAGTTCGTATTCGAAGATTTGGATCCTCAGTACTTCCCCGCGCATCATCTCCGTGCCTATAAAGGGGAAAATAGGCGGATCATCCACACTTCATCGAAAACAATCGAACGCTTAAAGGTGGAGGCAAAAGGGTGGAGGTTTTATGAGGATCACATGATAGCACATATGGGAGGAGATAAAGTCATCGTTGTACGTGAACCGGAGGATGGCTCCCTTCCGCATGAGATGATGATAACACGTGATGGTGAAGATCGAACGGTGAGATATAGATATGACAAGATAGAAAAGATCAACTCAGAGGAGGGAGCTCTTGATTTCACGCTCGAGATGACGCAAAGGGGAGATTTGAGTCCGTATATTAAAGGAGAGCAAAAATGGAAAGTCCATTATCACTTGAGCGAGGTGCAACAAACTCAAGGCGAGCAAACATGCTCGGTGAAAGCGAGTCAAGAGGAGGAAATGGTGTTGGACGAGTGGAAGTTACATATCGAGAAAGGCGAGGATGGGTATGCTCTCTCAGCAGAAAAAGGCGGTCAAATTATTGAATGCTTGCTTATATCGGATACACCCATAGAACACATTGCAACGTGTGATTCCTATTGGATAGGACGAATCGGCAATTGGTGGGAACCGCCGGGGAAACGAATTGTGGTGCTCGCCTCTATCCCCAACGCTGTTTATCCGCAGGTGATATTTGTTTCCTGTGATCCATGGCGTGATCCTGAGTCCACGAGGGATGATACCGTAGAGCGTGTAAGTTTTGATAAGGGGGAGTTGTCCATACAGTTTCGTGTCTCCATTCAAGAGAAAGAAAATCTTCTGACGAAAAGATATCTTTGCAAAATTCGTGTCGATTAATGTGTGTGGAGCCCAAGGAAGAGTGCAACAAGTGTAATGGTTGTGAGATAATTAGAGAAAATATAGGTAAAGCAAGCGAATGTATGGAAGCGCGCAAGGATATCAACAATATATGTTTTGATGGAGGAGATGCAACCCATCTAGCCGAAGTAGCCAAAACAGAAAGGGCTATGGCAAATTGCCAAAATATAGCAAGAAAACTGAATTGCCAATAAATTATGTTTGAGAACCTTTCCAAGAACCAGGGAGTTTTAGACATCACACATGCTTTTGCCGATGTAGGGCATCCGGGGGATGAAGCCTTGACTTTCCCCGTTCCGAACGAATGGTATGAGTGTGATATAGAGTATTTCTATTCATGGAAGCAAAGCAACTGGACTGAATTGAGGTGGAATAGGTTGCGCCGGGAGGCATCCTCTTTAAGCTTTCTCGCCCCTGCTGGCTTATTGTACGCGATTCCGGCCTACTTACTCATGATTTATGTAACCGAGTCTGTGAAAAGGGAAATCAAGCGAATATGGGAAGAATTGTATGCTGGAGAGGTTTGCCCTATCGATGATTTCATTCCTGATGTCAACGATTTCTGGTGTGTTGACCGGATCTTGTTGAGGCTAGCAGCTTCCGGGAAGAAGAATCGCCCGGCTTTGACGCGTGAACAAGTCATGGCGCTCGAGTCCTATTTTCTTTCGGAAATAAGTTCCACGATGGGCAAGGAAAAAGGAGATATATTAGACAAAACGTACGATCATTATGTGAGCAAAGTACGGAGAAATTATCGAATTGAACCTTCAAAAGAAACCCGGCATACGGCTTGTTGTAAAGGCCCGAATTTTCCACCGGAAATGATGCAGTTGCCGTCGCCATTGGCAGAATACCTTTCCCAATATACACGGATGCGGGTTGCCGGAGGAGAATTTAAAGAATTGTTGTCACTATGGGATGCTGCTCAATTTGTATATTCACCACGACAAGAAGACTTTATCAATCACCTCGACCCGAACAAGGCAGGAGTGAGTTCACGCGTGCGTGAAGAACTGACATCGGGTGTGCTTCATACTCTGTCGAATGCTCAGTTGAAACTTGTCTGCCGCTTTTTTCTGCAATATGAACTTCAGGGGAAGGAAGATTGGATGAATGAAAAAAACATCAGAGATCTCTGCAAGATTGTATTGTGAATCGCAGAGAAAAGTGCAACAAGTGAAAGACAGAAGGAGATGCTGCAGGGGGTCTTTTTTATGTAAACCATGCAGACAATGATGAAAACGCGTGAACAAGTCATGGCGCTTGAATCCTATTTTCTTTCGGAAATAAGTTCCACGATGGGCAAGGAAAAAGGAGATATATTAGACAAAACGTACGATCATTATGTGAGCAGAGTACGGAGAAATTATCGAATTGAACCTTCAAAGGAAACCCGGCATACGGCATGTTGCAAAGGGGATAACTCACGTTTTTCCTTGTTTCCCGAAACAAGGTTTTGTATCATTCGGATAACGTTTTTCGTGTTCTGACGCAACGGAGATGAAAAAGATCTTATACATTATAATGGCTGCATGCGTCGGCGTATTCGGGTACAAATGCAGCAGCACATGTCGAGACTTGTTTCTTGACATAGCTGAGCATGAAGAGAATCGAGGAATTACCATTGCTTCTCCTCAGGGGACCAGGGTGGCCATATACCGCGAAGGAAAACAGGGAGCACCCAATGAAGAGATCGTGCTTAGCGATGGAGGAAATATCTCATGGTGCGGTATCACTGTTCGAGAACATGAGGGCACTCTGGTGGTGTCCTACAGGCAGCAAACGGAGGTCATACATCCTGAAGATATGAGGAGGATGAATGAAGAGGGAACAGAACAGGAAATTTGGAATGCTGTTATCCTTGATGAAGACGCTCATTACATAAGACTTTCATGCGGTGAGTGTACAGAGCCTCCCTGTGCTGCAGCAAGCATGAGCAAACAGGCTTTCATGAAATTGGCGATAAGAGATTACATGGATCATTTCTTCATCGCAGACGTGGTCAACTTATTGTGTCTGATCTGCGCCTTGATTCTTGTACTTCTGCTGTATTTCTTTCCTCTACGGAGACGCTGTTTTGCAGTGTATGCTATTTTTGCAATGCTCCGTGCGGTGGCAATATGGAAGGACTTTGAGAATGTGAGCTGGAAAATACGCGACATAAATCACTTGGAACGTTTGCTTGGGACTGATCTCAACTTTGTTTTACTAAAGAAAAGAGATGGTAAACTGTACATGTGTTCCAATCGAGATAAAAACTGGTGCGCATTTTTATGGAACGTGGAGCATGGAAAAAGTGATGCGGCAAGACAATGTATAGAGGAATACCCTCCGAAAATGCTTCCCGTCACTGCTACCTTTACTCAGAAAATCATCTTTGCATGGTGCAGTGTGTGAGAGGAGGAAGATGTAAAAAATGATGACACGACATGTGGATGTATCTCCTTAAAAGCAGGATAGTGCCGTACATGGCGTTTAGCCACGTTTGTTGGTACCAGCTGCTGCTGCCCTTTTCGTGGTCTTGGCGCGCCTCATCGGAGGACCATTATTTCTACTACTATCTTATCGTGTCCCTATTGGGGTTTGTAATCGGATTGAGGCAGTACCTTGTCTATGCTAAAGAATACAGCCGATGGGAAGGAGTTGTCATGGCGACTTTAATCCTGTACGCG
The DNA here is from genome assembly GCA_947589345.1 of uncultured Akkermansia sp. GTDB lineage: Bacteria > Verrucomicrobiota > Verrucomicrobiia > Verrucomicrobiales > Akkermansiaceae > Akkermansia. The sequence continues at coordinate 1,925 of CANQAC010000047.1, read as the reverse complement.
ACTTTATTTTTCATGTGGATCCCATTGGGATATTTAATGGTACCAAAGTAAAAAGAGAATGCAAATGGACAGAATCGCACAATCCTGGTTGAGAAGTTATATCTTCCTTCTGCTTGTAGTACCAATATGTCTCTTCTTAATTGTTTGGAACAACGACCATGAGTCACTCATGAAATTGGGCCTGGTGCTTTGTTTATTTTTTATACCCAATATATTCTTATTTGCGTCTTACGTCCATCAGTGTTTTAGTAAGCTGTATCGGTATGAATTGAAATGGCAATATGCTATATTGTTCACTGCCTGGTGTAATATTTGCCTCCTCGGTTTTGTCTTTTTCCCAATCTACCAGTTGGCAGGTAGCAGTATATATGACTTGTTCCTCCGAGATGGGTCACCTCGTGCTGGGAAGGCTGCACTTTTGGCTGGGGAGATTATATGCGGCGGGTTTCTCCCCATGGCCCTCATTTCTTTGCCTATCGTTTTTGTGATCAAAAAATGGAGAGAATTAAAAACGGGAAGAGTGAGAACAATTCAAGAGGACAATGAATCTTTTGAGAGATCAAGCACGGAAAAGAACGAGACTCCTTCCTACGAAATTCAGGAAAAGGGCGAAAGGAAAAATCATTTAACCGTCTCGTTCAGAGGGCTTCTTATCTTATGGGGTGTCGCAGTCGGAGCCTTCTATTCCGGGATATGTTGGGCGGACCATATGCTATCATGGTTGCCGATAATTTGTGTGATTGTCAATTACGGGCTTTCAATAGAAGTTATGCGGAGATTCATGCAGAGAAGCTCCAAAAAATTCAACATCAAGGAAATGGTGATGCTAACCATACTGTGGGCTCATAGCCTTGTCTTGATGTGCTATATCCCTGTCTCAATCATAGCGATCGCGCTGTCGGTTTGTGTGTGCGTAAGCATGCTATGTGGTTCTCCTGTGTGCTTTGGAGGAGATGAGACGAACGCTTAAAATACAGGGACTTCAAAAACATGATACTGGGTATGGTAGGAGAAAACTCCTCCATATCCAAATCTTTTTTGAGGGATATCGAATTTTTTTGATGAGATAGCGGATATATTGCCGACTTTTTGGAATTACTTTGTGGGATCATTCCACAAAATTATACGAAGCGCGACTTCTTGGCATTCTTTTTTTTGTGCCAAGTACCTGTTGCATTTAATTTTGCGATCCACAACGCGTAAGATAACGGATGTTTTATCTTGACAAAGTTATATGAACATGATTACTTTACTTGATGGATAAGCGGACATTTTCCCAACATACAGCGAACCAAAATCTATTTCCTTACCATAGAATATGGATGTGTTGGAAGCTGTCAAGTGTTGTTCTTTTCTTGTTGCTTGTTGGAGGGGCGATCATCCGGTATTACGTAGGCGCAAGTGATGTACCTGTGGAAGTGTACAGGGAAAAGGCATTTTTTGTGATATTTGTCATCGTGTTTTTTTATACCGGTATCACTACAGTCTTATTCAAGGAGAACGTGATACGTTTCCGTTGCCCACACTGTGGAAAGCGAAGCGTGCGTATGGAATATGATGCTCCTACTGTCATAGTATCTTCTAAATGGCAAACTCAAAATATGATGGCTAAATGCCAAAGCTGTGGATTTCAGCAACAAACCGGCATACAGAAAAAATCAAATGTGTTTATAAGGTATTTCAATGTGAGAGACAAGTGAATTATAGTGGCGACAGCCGGAGCTGCTGAAAGGGGTCTTTTTTATGTAAACCAAGCAGACAATGATGAAAACGCGTGATAAGCAAAAAGTCTATCTAGGGATCGAGATATTTTGGTTGCCGACGAGAGATGGGGATTATATCTTACGGAATCCCGATTTGTTCTACTCGTTTGACTTTCCGAGGGAGCACAGTCGGCATTTCCTTCTCCTGTGGGACGCAGGACG
>CANQAC010000046.1 GCA_947589345.1 uncultured Akkermansia sp. | reverse complement strand
TGCACCCATGTATTCAATCCCTTTGAGTACTTATCGGCCCGGTAGTGCTTCGCAATGCTTTCCACCAATTCGCGAGGAATTTCTCTTGCAATTTGGGCTAAAATGGTTATCTCAGGCATGGAAGGTTTTTTGTTGTTGCACCCTTAGAATACTCTTTTCTGAGGAAACAAATTAACCTTCCTTTTTTTGTCTTCTCTTACCCTCCCTCATTATTTTCTTGGGACGGATGTGCTTGTTAGCTTGACGCGCACCGGCAAGACTGGTTGTTCAGTTCTGCAGAGTGTTCTCAAGAGGTCTCACAACTACGCGTTCCTCCATATAGTGCATAAGTTCCAACCGACCGTTTGCCATAATCTCGGAAGCATCTATGCGCAGTCCACAGGAAGCAGCGTGCGCCACAGCTTCGGCAGATGCACAAGGATCGCGCAACACAACGCCTCGAGCGGCAAGCGCTCCAAAACTTGCCTCAAAGTCCGTCTGCTTAGCACAGTTCAACGGCACCCCATATTGCTCTGAAAAAAGGCCGAGCCACTCTCGCTCCTCTGCCACACTCAACTCTATGCGACTACGCGCCTGCATGGCAGCCATAAGCATGATTGCCAAATCCTCATCGCTCATCTCCTTTTCCACCCTCAGACAAAGGCGTTCCGGTTTGTACGAAAGGGTAGCCTGTAGCCCTTCGGCAGGCGCAAGCTTATGCTCCTTACTAAACTCATTCTCCCACCAGTACGATATGCTGTCAGCTGCAGCTGACAGTCGCATAGCAGCCTCCACCTGCGATGATGTTGGCAAGATGTCTTTGGGATCAAACTCAAGATTTCGACGAGCACTTCTCGACGTAGGACGCTCATGTTCCGTCCATTTGCAGAGGGCTGCCACCGCGCTTATCAACCCACGCATCGGCCCCACTGTCCCATGCAGCGTCGTCTTCCACATCGGCTCAGGGAACACACCGTGTCTCACCTTGGGGCAACAGTTCACAGAAACACGGCGACAATCCACATCTCGCATCCATGTGGCAATCTCTTCCTCATCTCGAGAATATATTACCGCTCGACTACCTTGAGAAATCCGCATCTGAATCTCAGCTGCCTCATGCGCATTTCCCACACATACAATTCCGAGAACGGGGAGCTTCTGTCCATAACGCACAAAATCTCCTTGAGGTTGCACATCCGCACACAGACCGGGGCTCCATAACTGGGAATCCCCGCTTTCTGCACGCGGCGATACCCACCATTCAACGCCTCCCCCTTTCCCCGCAGCAAGAAGCCTGCGCTCCCTGTCTCCCAGCGGAGAAGAGACAGGACCGAGAGCAGCCCCTTCAAGCCACGTAGGACGCGGTTCCTGCGACTCCACGATATCCTGAAGAGCTGCACAAAATGCCGGATCCTTGCAAAGCGTCGCGTGTGCCAGTATAATATGAGGGCAAGTTGATGCCTGCCCCGATCGGCTAAGCGATGCAACAGTCAGTTCACGTACAGCAGCAGCCCAATCGCAACTCTCGGCTAAGTAGACGGTGGGACCATAAGCAGGGGCAGCCAACGCAGAAGCCGAGGGATTTGCTGTGGCTATATGCTTGGCTTGCTCAGCTGACGCAGAACAAACGACCGCATCAACCCGCTTATCACTCACCAGTCGCTGGGCAATCTCATGGTCCGCGCACGGCAGCAAAATAACCGGGATACCCACGGCGTTCATGAGTTCAGTCAGGCGCGTACCAAGCAGAACCGAATACGAAGCCGGTTTGTAGAGAATCGTGTTGCCTCCCATCCACGCTGCGGCAATGCCATCCGCCGCATCTGCCAGAGGATGAGCCACTCCCACCGAAACAACTACCACTCCAACAGGTCGAGCCTCCGCTCCGTCCTGTAAACCGCGCCATACTTCATCTTGCGTAGCTGCGTAACGCAGAGCATCCTGCGCATCACGCAACTCTTCCACGGCATCCGCTACGGTGAACCCGGCGTCTCGCACCAGCAAGCCCACCATCTCTGCCCGTCTCTTCCTAAGTTCACGCGTCGCACGCCGAAGCGCTGCAGCGCGGTCGTCCATGTTCGGCTTTGATTCTCGTGCCGCCTTCCGCGCGTACTCCAATGCCTGATCGACGGCTGCATAATCTGCACTGTCATACCGATAATCCTCAAGTCCCGGCACAATCAAGGACCGGTGGATGCAAGTAAGTGGAGTGTGTACAGCAGTATTACCCAGCATTAATGGCAGAGGCTGCTGCTTGCGATCCTTCTCAGAACGAGCCGCCTCGTAATACGCATCCACTTCAGCGCGTTCAGTCAAGCCTTCCGGATACCCGGGTACCCATGCTTCCAACTCCGCAGATTTATCTCGAAGTTTTTCATTTTTGCTGTGAGCAGCCATAATCGGCTTGGCTTTTGTGGACCAATCAATGGTCTCGCTGCCCGGCGAACTTCCTCCAGTCAAATAGCCCCCTGGACGCGAAACTTCGTGCAAGGTGCGCATCAGGTAGCGTTCAAAAGCTCTCACCTCACTTTCTTCAGCCGCTACGCCAGCCACCAAATCCACCTCGCAACCTAACCCTGCCAACACACGCCCCGTGTGGTTCCCCAGTCCGTATACGAGCGATATGGGCGGCATCCCCTCTCGTCCACTCCGTGACCACAAGAGCATCGCGTAAGATAAGAACATCACCTCCTGCGTACCCACCACAGGGGTGATTGAGCGAGCAGGTGCTGCCACAGCCGCCTCAAACAAGCGTATAAAGTTTATATCCGTTTCAGACTTCCCCTCGCAAAGCTGATCTTGTGTACCGTATTTAGCGCTACATATACGCTGTTCCTCAAGGTAGTCGCCTTTCACAACAAGGATGCGCAATGGTATAGCTCCCCGACGACTACGCATCTCCGTCCAGTCGATCAATTCTCTCAAATAGGTCAGACTTGTCCTTAGATATGCCGGTAACTCAAGACTCACCTCCGACGCGTCCATTTCAGGCATAGAAAGCACCCGCTTGAGAGCGCCAACCACTATGCCCATCGTATCACTACAGCGTGTCTTGACAGTTATGTGTCGCCCTCCATTTTCACGAGCCGCTACAAGCATGTGTTGCAATTTTTCAGTCAATCGCTGGATACTGTACTCAGGGGAACTAGGCGCCAGCTCCGGGCAAAGGCGGTGCGGCTCAACGACGACACCCACACCTGGTTGTTTGGAAAAAATCGCGAGCAAATTCTTTTCGTAGCGCTCTGCTCCCTTGTAGCCGAACACCCGTGGCGAAAGGGGCTGTAATACCGCGCGCATTCCCTCCTTGCGCAGACTTTCAGCACGTCGGCTCACTTTGCCCATGTGCGTCGGCAATACCAGCTCTCCGAAGGTAGCGCGAAACACTCGCTTTACCTCTGCCATAGCTGCTCCTTGCATACTGCGAGGAGCCATTGCTGCCGCCTTGATTCGCAAACGGCCCATGGAGCTGATAAAAGTGGGCGGCCCGCCGTGACGCCCCAAAAGCACTTTGAGTTCCTCCGTCGTATCTCCCGCCTCATGCAACACCATCTTACACAATTCACGCATGAATTGGCGACTTTCAGCATCCGCCGCCAAACGCTTCATCGCCGACACAAAAGTCCTTTCCTCAGCGTGCATGCGCGCCAACGAGGCGGCATGTACCTCACGTGCCATCTCGATGGATCGCTGTACCAAAGCCTGATCAGCCCAACCTTTTGTGCGCGCGTCACTCAGAAGTGTGCGGATTTCTGTCTCGCCCATATCAATGGACATTCTATCTTTTGAAGGGGGCGCTTGCAAGAGAAAATTCTCATTGACGCTGGCTGGGGTATAGTGATAGAGTAGGCAGGGCGACTTTATCATGGAAACCTTCCTCAACATACTCAACTCCCTGGTCCATTTGCTGCGCACCGCCGATCTGATGCCGGACTTTGTCTCGGCACGCGGGATATTTTGCAGCATTGCATGGATCGCCACCATTTTAGCCGTCATTTCAGTAGTAATGGCGCTTTTCACCGATTTCGACAGCGGGGGTGATGCTGACATGTCTCCAGACGCGCCGGACGCCGATTCCGGTCCCTTCTCCGTACGTGCAATCATAGGTTTCCTGCTCGGCTTGGGCTGGGGTGGCTACATTTCCGTGCAAAATGGACTTTCCGTGGTAGCAGCCATCACAGTAGGCCTCCTCGTTGGCATTGCTCTTTTCGTTATCGTAGCCGCCATAATTCGCTTGATGTACAGCATGAAGTCTGACGGTACACTGCGTTACGAAGAACTCAAAGGTCTGCATGGCACCGTTTATGTCACCATCCCACCGAATGGCGAACCCGGCGGACAAGTGCAAATTCCCCATCCCTCCCAATTTGTCACAATGCCGGCCATCCAGTACGGTTCCACTCCCCTGCCTGCTCAATCCAGTATCGTTGTCACTGACGCCACTTCCACTCTGCTTACCGTTGAAGCCCTCCCATCTCACCAACACTAATTCTTGATTATACCCACCATGTTTACCATTGCACAACAAACCTCAGCTGATGCAGCGACAGTCATTGCCCTTGTCGTTGTCATCTTACTTATTTTTGGCACGATCGCAGTCATTGTGAGCCGCTACAAGATGTGTCCGTCGGACAAAATACTCATTGTGTACGGCAATGTAGGGACAGGGCGGTCGGCCAAATGTATCCATGGTGGAGCGACCTTTGTGTTTCCGATATTTCAAAGTTATGCCTACATGGATCTCAACCCAATCAACATAGACGTACCTCTGAAAGGCGCGCTTTCCAGCCAGAATATCCGCGTGGATGTTCCTTCGTCATTTATCGTAGGCATCAGTACACAACCGGAGATCATGCAAAATGCGGCCAGCCGACTGCTCGGAAGGTCTCGCGAAGATATACGAGATCTCGCCTCTGAAATCATCATGGGGCAAATGCGCGTGGTTATCGCATCTCTCACGATTGAAGAAATTAACGCCGACCGCGAAAAACTCATCAAGGGCATAACCGGGGGCGTAGATGTGGAGCTGCACAAGGTCGGTCTGTACCTCATTAATGCCAACATCACGGATATCCGCGATGCTTCCGGCTACATCGCAGCACTTGGTCAGGAAGCTGCCGCACGCGCCATTAACGATGCCATGATTAAAGTGGCCGAGGAAACCCGCCGCGGAGAAATAGGCAAAGCTGAGGCTCTGCGCGACCAAACAATCCAAGTGGCGCTAGCCAATGCAGCAGCGGTCGAAGGCAACAACGAAGCCCAAATGAAAGTTGCTGACTCCAATGCTAAGCTGAAAGTACGCCAAGCGGAAGCGCAACGTGTTGCGTTAGTTGCTGAGCGAGAGCAAGCAGCAAAAGCTGAAGAAGCCGGGTACATAGCTTCTCGTGAAGCGGAGATGAAACGCGCGGAACTCGAGCGCGCTACTCAGACGGCTAACGAAATCGTGGCTGCCGAAATTCAAAAACGTAAGCAGGAAATCGCCGCTGAAGCAGCTGCAGCTGTGCGCGTCAAGGAAGAACAAGGAAAAGCTGATGCCCTCATCATCGCAAAGGAGGCCGAAGGTAACGCTGCCATTAAACTTGCAAAGGGCGAGGCCGATGCTCTGTTACTCAAGAAGAAAGCTGAAGGCGAGGGGTTGCAGATGGTAGGTCAGGGTCAGGCGGCAGCCATACAAGCCGCGTTGGAAGCCAAGGCCAGTGGTTTTCGCCGTATCGTGGAAGCCGCCGGCGATGCCCGCTCTGCTTCCGGCCTGCTCGTTACCGAACAACTTCCCAAGATTGTGGAAACTCAGGCCTCCGCCGTTCGCAATCTGAGCTTTGACAAAGTGATTGTGATGGGTGGCACTGATTCTCAATCTGCATCCGTCGGCAGTTTCGTGCAAAACCTTGTTACCGGCACGTTGCCGTTGCATGAGCTTGCCTCTTCCGTTGGTGTTGAATTGCCGGGTTATCTGGGGAAGAAGGCCGGGGTCTCCGAATCCACTCCCCCGCCTCCCGTAACAAAGAGCAAGAAGGCATGACGCTTGGCCTCCGGGGGGCTTTCTCTCCATTCCACACACCGCGCCCACACCGACGCGGTGTTTTTTATACCAAACTGCCGAGTACCGCTCGCAGAATGCCCAGCCCCTCGTCCAGAACCTCCTCGGGGATGTTGAGTGCCGGAATGAGTCGCAAGGTATCCGGACCTGCCGGGCAAGCCAGTAACCCCGCCTCACGGCACAAATCATTCACATGAGCAGCGGGAGTTTTTCCCTCCGGCACGGCAAAACTGCCCGGCTTGAGAGCTACGCCACGCAGCAATCCCAGTCCGCGCACGGTCTCCACGCAGGGGAATCTCCATCCTTTCACGGTCCGTTTGATGTGCTCGCCTGATTTTTTTGCGCGCGCGGCGAGGTCAAGTCGCAGCATCTCGTTTACCACCGCATGAGATACTGCGCAGGCAAGCGGTGTACCGCCAAAGGTGGAACCATGCGATCCGGGAGTCATGATGGATGAGAGTGGGGTCCCTGAATCGTCAATAGAACGATTGCTCACCCAGAAGCACCCCATGGGGAAGCCACCACCGATACCTTTGGCACATGAGATAAGGTCCGGTTGAATATCCGGGCATATCGCTTGCCAACCCATCATCGCGCCACATCTCGCAAAACCGCATTGCACCTCATCAAGCATGAGCAGTAAATCTTTCTCTTGGCATAACTCAGCTACTTCCCGCAGAAACTCCGGTTCCACGGGGTTCACGCCTCCCTCCCCTTGCACAGCCTCCAGCATAATGCCGCAAGTTTCCTTGCTCACCGTCGCGCGTAACGCCTCCATGTCATTGAAATCTACGTAGCGGAATCCAGTGAGCAACGGATCAAACTCCACCTGGACCTTCCTTTGCCCCGTGGCAGCCATGGATCCAAGCGTGCGACCGTGAAAACTCTTATTGAAGGTGAGAACCTCGTAGCGCGGCGTGCCATCCATAGCCGGGTGGCGATGCCCGAATCTCCTCGCCACTTTGATGATGCCATCATTGGCTTCAGCCCCGGAGTTGCAGAAAAAAATTTGCCCATCAATTCCAACCACACGGCGTACTATCAGTTCCGCCAACTCCTCCTGCTCAGGGATCCCGTACAGATTGGAGCAATGCATCAATTTGTGAGCCTGCTTCTCCAGCGCCTCCACGACAACCGGGTGACAGTGTCCCAAGCAGCACGTAGCTATGCCTGCACAAAAATCCACGTAGCGCTTGCCGGTCGTATCGTACAGGTATGAGCCTTCACCGCGCTCCATCGTTATCGGCGCACGGCCATACGTCCCAAGCACATATTGCTTCTTCTCCATAGCGCCCAAACTCTACTCCCTGCCCCACTTTTTGTCAATTCTTTTATACTAGCGCTCAAATGTTTTCATACGGCATGCCCTGAGGGGTGACACCACTCAGTCACCACAAAAAAACGGCCCGGAGCAGATGAAACTCCGAGCCGTCTGAAGTTTAACTGATTGACAGCTTACTTAGTCATGGCTTCTTCCACAGCGACTGCCACAGAAACAGTGGCGCCCACCATAGGATTGTTGCCCATGCCGATCAGCCCCATCATCTCCACATGTGCCGGCACGGACGAAGAGCCGGCGAACTGGGCATCACTGTGCATGCGACCGAGGGTATCGGTGAACCCGTAGGATGCGGGACCGGCAGCCATGTTGTCCGGGTGCAAAGTGCGACCAGTACCACCGCCGGAAGCTACGGAGAAATACTTTTTGCCCTTCAGCACGCACTCCTTCTTGTAGGTACCCGCTACGGGGTGCTGGAATCGCGTGGGGTTAGTCGAGTTGCCGGTAATGGACACATCCACGCCCTCCAACCACATGATTGCCACACCCTCGCGCACATCATCCGCACCATAGCAGTTCACTTTAGCGCGTTCTCCACTGGAGAAAGGAGTCTTCTTCACCACCTCCACCTTGCCGGTGGAGTAGTCGAACTTGGTTTGACAATACGTGAAACCATTGATGCGGGAAATGATGTAGGCAGCATCCTTGCCCAGACCGTTGAGGATCACGCGCAGGGGCTTTTTACGCACCTTGTTGGCAGACTTGGCGATGCCGATAGCGCCCTCTGCAGCAGCGAACGACTCATGTCCGGCCAGGAAGCAGAAGCAATCCGTCTCCTCGCGCAGGAGCATGGCGGCTAAGTTGCCGTGACCCAACCCCACCTTGCGATCATCAGCCACAGAGCCGGGAATGCAAAAGCTTTGTAAGCCCTCGCCGATGGCCTCGGCTGCATCCGCAGCTTTCATGCAACCTTTTTTTATGGCGATGGCAGCGCCCACGGTGTAGGCCCAGCCAGCATTCTCAAAGGCGATATTCTGAATGCCGCGCACAATGGCACGCACATCTATACCTTTCTCCAAGCATACCCTCTCCGCTTCCTCGCAGGAGGAAATGCCGTACTTTTTCAGCACAGGGAGAATCTGGTTGATGCGGCGATCGTATGATTCAAATAATGGCATATTGTGAAAATGGGTTAAGGGTTAATTACTCGTGACGGGGATCGATGTACTTGGCAGCTCCTTCAAATTGTCCGTAGGTGCCAGTGTACTTTTTGTACGCCTCGTTTGCATCCATCCCTTTCTTGATCTCTTCCATCATCGGACCAACCTTGACATATTGGTATCCGCATATCTCATCATCGCTATTCAGAGCAAGCTTCGTGATGTAGCCCTCCGCCAGTTCAAGATAACGTGAGCCTTTTTTAAGTGTGCCGTAGAGTGTACCCACTTGGGAACGCAACCCCTTTCCCAAATCCTCCAAGCCGGCGCCTATGGGCAAACCTCCCTCGGAGTACGCACTTTGGGTGCGGCCGTAAACAATTTGCAGGAAAAGTTCACGCATGGCAGTGTTGATAGCATCGCATACCAAATCAGTGTTAAGCGCCTCCAACACCGTCTTGCCGGGAAGGATCTCGGAAGCCATAGCGGCGGAATGGGTCATTCCTGAGCAGCCTATGGTTTCCACCAAAGCCTCTTGGATAACACCGTTCTTGACATTAAGGGTGAGCTTGCAGGCACCCTGTTGAGGAGCGCACCAGCCCACACCATGCGTGAGACCAGAGATGTCTTCAATCTTTTTGGATTGCGTCCATGCGCCTTCCTGAGGGATGGGCGCCGGGCCGTGGTCACAGCCCTTTTTCACGCAACACATGTGTTCAACTTCTGTTGTATATTGCATAGTCGTGCCTTTCGTGATATGTATCTGGGAAGTATCGACACCATGGTGTCGCTGCCTCCGCTATGTCGCCCCCAATCTAGCAGATTTCCACATGTTTGTCACGCCTAAAGAGGAAAGAATTCCGTTTCATGGCATTCGCAAAAGGACTTGCAACACGGCAACGATCTGGGTAGAATACCCCCATGGATTTGTCGAGCTTCCGAGAAGAGTATCTGAAGGATACTCTGCACAGACGGGATTTGGATGATTCACCGTTCCAACAATTTGACAAATGGTTTCAGCAAGCGCTGAAAAGTGGGATAGCCGAGCCGAATGCCATGAGCGTTGCTACGGCGACGCCTCAGGGCGCACCCTCTCTTCGCACGGTGTTGCTCAAGTACTACGATGAACGGGGCTTTGTCTTTTTCACAAATTACACAAGTAGAAAAGCTCGTGAAATTGAGCAAAATCCGGAAGTGAGCTTACTGTTGCCATGGGTGACTCTGGAACGCCAGATTATTATCTGCGGCAAGGCTGAGAAGGTGACTCGAGCCGAAACGCTCAAGTACTTCTTGTCTCGCCCACGCGAGTCGCAACTAGGGGCATGGGTATCTCATCAAAGCAGTGTGATTTCTACCCGGAAATTGCTCATGATGAAACTTCAAGAATTGAAAAACAAGTTTGCCAACGGAGAGGTCCCTCTCCCGGATTTTTGGGGTGGCTATCGCGTACTCCCTCACCATATGGAATTCTGGCAGGGCGGTCCGGGGCGCGTGCATGATCGCTTTCTCTACACCTTGCAAAAAGATGGATCTTGGAACATCGACCGTCTCCAACCCTGATCGTTGGGATCACAGCTTCCACTCACCTGCGCCCTCCGGGAGTCTTCCCTCCCCCACCGGCTGGTAACGTGTAGAAGCGGTATTGCCCATGAGCGGCATACCCAGTGCTTCACGCCAGTAGCGGCTCATGCTCAACCCAGTATAGCAGCCATAACTGACACATTTTGCACCCGGCGCAAAAGCATTGCGCGACAAGTGCGTTGCAAGATCTTTTTCATGCAACCACTGTTTGGACGAGCCAATGATACTGTTGCTGTAGTCAAGCATAAAAGCATGGGCATTTGAATGGCCGAAGTAAACAAATGAAGTGATGCGACCCTTACCCTGGCCTGCGCGATTAATAGACCGATACGCCTGGTCTGCCGTATCCACAAACACCAATTGCGCTCCATACTTGCGGGCAGTATCGCGAATTCGGCTCAGGTAGTCCACGCCCTCTTCTCGACCGCGCGTGACGTAGGCCGGGCGATATACGATCCACACGAATTGCTGACCGGGATTTGCCTGTTTTTCCAGCTGCATGCGCACGGTCGAGGCGCGGACGAAATTAGCCCACCAATTATCGTGCTTCGCAGGTCCTCGCAAATACTCCCACGATTTGAGTGCTACGCCTCCTGTCAGGATAACCTCCACACCCGACAACGGCAAGCACGCCGCAACCAATGCAAGCATACCTACCACCCATGTCAGGCTTCGAATCATGCGCAAAGACTACTCCCTATTGCCGCATATGTCAAGCATTGTGAATCTATTTTCTCTTGTCAAATCAGGTGAACTCTGCTACACTGGGCGGCGTTACGCTCCGGTAGCTCAGCTGGATAGAGCACGAGCCTTCTAAGCTTGGGGTCCCGCGTTCGAATCGCGGCCGGAGTGCTTGCGTCTCACCATGTCTTTCGGGCTTCTTTCTGTCGGCTCTGTATGTTTGCTCTTTCTGAGACCACGCCATGACAATCACATGAGAGGGAGATTGATCACTTCTGTTGAATTGAGTCAACCGACTGAAACCGGCTGCGTCTACCTGTTTTGAAGCTCATCGCTGTCATGCCGCTCGCGTTCAGCATCCGGAAAATTCGCGTAATGCACATAAAATCAGAACATCAGAAAAGTGAAAGACCGACCATGATCCATGGCAATTCCTTTTTTTGTTATGATGACCCTTGCCGTTACACTTTCACACTTGACAAGAGTACGCTGATGATATAAAAGGGGGGCATTCCAACTAAGAAAATAAACTCATGAAACTAATCCGCCCTGCATTGCACACTGTGCGTTTGGCAATGGTTATGCTGAGCCTTCTTGCGCTGAACTTGGAAGTTGGTATTGCTCTGGAACTCAGTGATTTGCACATCCCCATGACCCGCGATGAGGCCGACACCTCATTGAGCAAAGACTACGAAACAGCGGTCTTGGAGGATGGTAGCATCCGCCGCACGTGGAAGTTGGGAGATAAAACAGTTTTTATAGATTTTAACTCAGTCACGCAGGAAGCTGCACTCATTGCTGTAATCTACGATCACGCTGTACCGCGTAAGCAAGGCATAACGGACGCTCAAACCATTTCAGCTGGTAAATACGACAAGCAGGCGAAATGGACAGCTCCCAAAGATGACGAAGCGCGCGACATGGTACGCGACACATTCGGTTTGGAGAATGCCCTGCGCAAAAAGATGAATGACAAGTCCATGCTTTTTGTGGAGACTGACGCCAAACGCAAGAACATTGTGCGCGTTTCGCTTTTCTCGCGTATGCCCAGTACCAACCGGTGGACTCTTAAACCTATCGCTGAAAATGCAGAAACTACTGCCTTGGGAAATCAACTAACGCCTGAGCATGTGAAGGCCATGTACGAAGATGAGGCCCGCCGTCACGCTATTCCCTTGAAAAATGCTGTTGCCAGTACAACTGATGCGGCCAACACTGCTACCACCGAGAGTAACAACACCATCACCGTGCGCATGCGCCGCCCCTCCGCCCATAAGCAGCAGGAGGTGGAGCAACCAGAATCAGACGGAGCCGAAGCCACAGCCATGGGCAGCACTGGACGTTCCGTCAAATCCGCCCCGACTAACACCCAAAAGGTTCGCATCAAGCTTGACAAAGGCCAACGCGCCTCCGAAAAAATGACCTTCCTGGCCACCCCCCCGGATTGGCTTAAAAAGGTGGGCGTGAAAAATCCCACTTGGTGGCATTACGGCGCTATCGGAATAGTGGCGTTCCTCGTCATCATCATGGTGCTTCGCAGCATATCGCACACCATGGCAAGCGCTGCACGCCGCAAGCAGTTCCGCAACGTGGTGAGCCAAGCCCCGAGTCACGGGAATATAAGGCCGCGGCAATAACCACATCCCACGCCAAACTCATTCCTTTTACAGATATTCCTCCGGCGGCACAAAGCAGCAGTGAAATACATCCTGCCCATCAACAAATAAGCGCACCACAATACGGCCGGGTTCGTGCTCCACAGTATAGGCATCATGCTCCTCCGGAGGGCGCGGAGAAAACCGTTCAACCTTGCCCGGAGCCAGCACAGCTTCCCTCAACATACACACCAACCGACGGTTGCTCATCATGAGCATCTCCTCGTAATTCGGCGTTGGCAACGTGAGTGATGGTATCCGGGACATCTGCCCGCACTATACTCTCTTTTCGCCCTTTGTCAAGCGGTTTTAGAGTTGACAATTTTCACACGCACACATACAATTCCTTTAGTATGGCACAAGAGAAGATTCATCCCACGCCGTTCCAAAAAGCAGCCTGCTGGAATGCTCTTACATGGGCATGTGTCGTCTTTTTGGTTATTTTGGTCTGTGGACTTCTGTACGGGTTTGTGAAAGCCTTTGTAGCACTGGAGCCGGTGCTGCTTCCTGTGATCATTGCCGGAGCGTTGGGTTATTTACTCAATCCGTGTGTGAATTGGGTGCAGCGTCGCCTTACTCGTCGGCGACCAATAGCTCTACTGCTGCTCATCGATCATCCCAGGGAAATTTCAAAAATCAGAAAGAGCTTGAAACTCCGTAGACGAGCGTTGGCCGTGCTGACAGTGATGTGCGGGGTTTCTCTGTTGGTGAGTATCCTCGGCGCCATTATTGTGCCGCCACTCGTGAGTCAAACCAAACAACTTGTTGCCGATCGCAACATCATCTTGCCCAAAGCCGTCGCTACCAGTCGAGACTTTCTGGAATCAAATCCGCTCGCTCAATATGCAGTCGATTCTTTTTACGATCGCGTGCAAAGCGATGCAAAAGAAAATTCCTCGGAATTAGAGCAGCTCCCGGCCACCACCTCCCTGAACTACACAGATAAACTGCTTGTCTCGCTTGATTACCACTCCAAGGACATTACCAATATGGTCATCAGATGGCTCACGGCAGGAACTCGAGCGCTATACGGTTCCGTGGGACTTCTGGTGGGGCTTGTACTCATCCCTGTATTCCTGTTTTACTTCTTGCTTCATAGCCAAACAATTCGTAAAAATTGGGAAATTATAATACCCATCAGAGCTTCCGGATTCCGCGAAGAAGTCATCGGAACTCTCAGCGAAATCAACGACTACATTGTTGCATTTTTACGCGGACAAATGCTTGTGAGCATCATAGATGGCTTCTTGCTGGGCTGCGCGCTCATGATTATGGGATTGCCCTACGCTGTCACAATCGGCGTAGCTGCCGCACTGCTTGGCATCATCCCCTACATAGGTATGATTGCCACCAGCATCCCTGCTCTCCTCTTGGCCTGGGTCACTTGGCATGATGCAGGGCACGTGCTGGCTGTACTTATCATTTTTCTGAGCGTTAGTCAGTTGGATGGCTGGATTCTTCAACCGAAAATCCTTGGAGAACGCTTGCACATGCATGACATGACGATTATGCTCTCCGTCCTCCTGTGGGGCAGCATTCTGGGGGGCATCGTAGGTGCTCTCTTAGCCGTGCCGCTTACTGCGTCACTCAAAGTCCTCTTCAGGCGCTACGTGTGGCCCACACTGCACCACGTGGACGCGCCTGAATCTTAAGTACCCCTGCGCCATGTACATCCATACTTGCCAAGACATGCGCCGTGCCGAGCAGTTTGTCATTGAGCAGGGAAACACTGACTCCCATGCTCTGATGGCAGCCGCTATATCCTCCGCTGTCGAGTTGCTGCAAAATGATGCCGAATATAGGGACGTACACCGCACTTTCCCGCGCGTGGTCGTGTACGCTGGCAAGGGGAAAAATGCCGGGGATGCTATCGGCATAGCTCGTGAACTCGGCTACCCCGAAATTGCTGTTCGATGTGCCGTCTCCCTCGATGACATGGCCCCAGAATCCCGCCATCAGCTTGACCTTACGGCTGCAGCCTCACGCGTCTCTTTTCTGTCCGCTCCTCCAAAGCCCGGCCATTGCCTCATAATTGACGGACTATTAGGAAGTGGCAGCCGTGGCAAACTGCGCCCGGAATATGCCCGCCTCGCGGGTGAGATGAATGATCTGCGCAACTCCTGCACCTTCTGTTCTCTCCTGTCTGTCGACATCCCTACTGGTCTGGATGCCGATTCAGGTACGGCGGATGAATATACCGTTCATGCCGATGCGACACTGTCCATTGGTTGTGTAAAACCGGGTATGCTCGTAGATGGCGTTGAAAACTACGTGGGACGTCTGCTGTGCGTTCCTTTGCCTGGGGTAGATCTGACGGAATCACCAGCCTCAGTCGCAGATGCTTCCCTACTCAATCTACTGCCTCGTCGTCATTACGACTGTTTTAAAAACAAGGCGGGGCGGGTATGCATTATTGCCGGATGTACAGGTTTCCTCGGCGCTGCTCAAATGTGTGCCGAAGCAGCTCAACGTGCCGGGGCAGGCCTTGTGGAACTTTTTTGTCTGCCAGAAATTTACGAGCTGCTCGCTGTGCGTGTGGCTCCGGAAATCATGGTTCACCGCGTGCAAAGCTGGTCCGAAGTTCCGGTGCATCACGCACAGACTCTGCTCATCGGACCGGGGATGGGAACCCCTCCTGAGGTGCATTTATCCGATCTTAAGGAACTTCTCATGCAGACCAACTGCCCTGTTGTTATGGATGCAGATGCTCTGCGCTTACTTGCCTCAGGCAAGCTGCCTCTGCCGCGCCATGCCATTCTGACCCCACACCCCGGGGAAATGCGGGCGCTCTTCCCTCAGGCCGTCTCTCTATCACGTTCTGACGCGGCTGCCCGATTCGTGCAGCAATACCCCTGCACTCTTCTTCTGAAAGGAGCCCGCTCCATCACGACAGATGGTTCTTCTACCCTCTACAACTCAACCGGTGGACCCCACATGGCCAATGGGGGGCAAGGAGATGTTCTCGCTGGCGCCATAGCCGGCTTGTCAGCACAAGGGCTGACCTGTTTTGCCGCAGCCGCCTTGGGAGCATACCTTTGCGGACGAGCAGCTGATATAGCGAGGGTACGCTGCCACTATCCTCTCAGCGTTGCTGCCACAGACCTTTTGCCTTACCTCACGGTGCGCTGTGGCTGACCCTGACATCAATTTGCAAGCGTCTTAGGTACAGGTCTCAACGGAGGGGGAGCGCTTGCTGGAAACCGCCCGCCCGTATACTCCGGAATTGTACTGGCTCGGAATCCACTTAATGATGGGATGCGACGCAGCGGAATATTCACCTCATGTTCCTCGATAAAGCGCGCACGTGGATCGCTCTTGGTCCACAGCAATGAAAGCCACCAATTGGTCCGGGTGGGCACTGTGTACGCCGCGTTCTCATAACCAGGCTTACTCACCACTATCCCCAAATCCTTTTGCTGCTTCACCTCCACGCTCATAGGCGTTTCTCCTAGCTGAGGCACACCATTGATGCTCACTTGGGCACCCTCCGGTTGCGTGTGAATAGTAATGTTCTTCGTGCCAACGCACGCTGCCAGACTCAACCCAACCAAACCAGTTACGAACCATAGCTTCATGGCTTCAATCTACTCTATCAAATCCCACTTGGCAATCAAATTCTCCTCTTTGTCCATCAACCGCTCCTCTCGCCATCTCACCCATGCCGAAGTCCCATTCCATCAGAAAAATTCAACAACTCCTACCAACCTCAGCATCCAGAGCGTTACAGACACCAACGCCAACGCACACCAAAACACTACCCAAAATGAACTCACGCAACGATGCTGCACATTCCGCACGCCGTTGCGTACCTTGTCCAACTGAACATTCGTGAGGACGTCCTCACTCTTTCCCATTTCTTCGTGCATCATCCCAAAATCGATTCTACCATACCAACACTTGCTCCAGCAACTGAAAAATCTTTCAGACAATCAAAACGGCGTGCCAATTTTCATCAGCACGCCGTCCTTGAAAACCGTAGTTCGGCTTCTATTAGTTG
>CANQAC010000045.1 GCA_947589345.1 uncultured Akkermansia sp. | reverse complement strand
TCAAGCCTCCGTAGCTCAGTTGGTAGAGCAGCTGACTCTTAATCAGTTTGTCCACGGTTCGAGCCCGTGCGGGGGTATTCATGGGTGGCAGCTCCTTGCACGGACAGCCTGCCGCCTTTTTTATCACATCAGCTCGCGCATGCCCACGGATATCCGACTCAAGCGCAACTTCTCCATCATTGCGCATATCGACCACGGCAAGACGACACTTTCGGATCGTTTGCTGGAGCGTACGCACACCATTGCCGAGCGCGATAAGCAAGATCAGTTGCTGGATGCCATGGATCTGGAACGTGAGAAGGGCATCACCATCAAGTCCCACCCCGTTACCATGCGCTATACCGCCCGCGATGGCAAAATCTATGAATTGAACCTGCTTGACACGCCCGGACACGTTGATTTTTCCTACGAGGTGTCGCGTTCATTAGCGGCGTGTGATGGCGCTTTGCTTATCGTTGACGCTGCGCAAGGAGTGGAAGCCCAGACGCTGGCCAATATGCACCTGGCTCTGCAACAAAAATTGGAAATCGTTCCCGTCATTAACAAAATCGATCTGCCCGGCGCTAACCTTCCCAACGTGTACCGCCAGCTTGAGGAACTTATCTGCATACCGCGTGAGGAAGCCATTCTCTGCTCGGCCAAGGCCGGCATCGGCATTGATGAAGTACTGGAGGCCATTGTACAGCGCATTCCGGCTCCTCTTGAGGAGAAAGACAACAGGTTGCGCGCGCTGGTATTTGATTCCGTGTACGATGCCTACCGCGGGGTCGTATCGTATGTGCGGGTGGTGAGTGGGAAAGTAAGCCGCGGCATGAAGGTAAAACTCTTTGCCACACCGGATACATTTGAGGTGAAGGAAGTGGGCATTTTCACTCCCGGCATGCAAGCCTCCGACGAACTGACCACCGGGGATGTCGGTTATATCATCGCCAACATGAAAAGTACCGGCGACGTGAAGATAGGCGATACGTACACCGACCTGCAAGACCCCTGCCCTGAGCCGCTGCCGGGGTTCAAGGAAATTCACCCCATGGTGTTCTCGGGCATTTACCCCGTGGACTCGGCCGATTATGAAAATCTGAAGTCGGCCATGGCCAAGTTGCAGATCAATGACGCCGCCTTCACCTACACGGCGGAAAGTTCTGTGGCACTCGGTTTTGGCTTTCGCTGTGGTTTTCTCGGGCTGCTGCACATGGAGATCATCCAGGAGCGCCTGCGCCGCGAGTTCAACATGGATGTCATCTCCACCTATCCCTCCGTCATCTACGAAGTTACCAAAACTGATGGCTCCGAGCTCACGGTGGATAACCCCGGCATGCTCCCTGAAACGCAAGAAATTCAGCAAATTCGCGAACCGGTGGTAAAAGTGTTTATCTTGTTGCCCAGTGAATATATCGGCGACATCATGCGCCTCGTCATGGAGAAGCGGGGAGAGGTAGTCCACACGGAGACCATTGATGACACTCGCGTCATGCTTACTTGCCGTATCCCCATGGCCGAGATATTAGTGGACTTCAACGACAAACTCAAGAGCATTACCCGCGGATATGGCAGCATGGATTACGAGTTCGACGGCTACAATCCAGCTCAACTCGTCAAGATGGATATGCTGATCGCCGGAGAGCCGGTGGATGCCTTTTCCATGATCGTACACCGACAGCGAGCCGAGACGCAAGGTCGTGAGCTCGCTCTCAAGCTCAAAGAAGTCATCCCCCGCCAGCTCTTTACCGTGGCCATTCAAGCCTGCATCGGCGGTAAAATTATTGCCCGAGAAAGCATCTCACCCATGCGCAAAAATGTCACTGCCAAGTGTTATGGCGGTGACGTGACACGCAAACGCAAACTCCTGGAAAAGCAAAAGGAAGGCAAGAAGCGCATGAAGGCTATCGGACGCGTCAACATCCCTCAGGAAGCCTTTATTAACGTTCTCAAAAGCGGCAATTAAGCCATGGATATTTTACAAGCCGTCGTCCTGGGCATCGTAGAGGGTCTTACAGAGTACCTGCCAGTCTCCTCCACGGGACACCTTATTATCGCCCAATACCTGCTTGGCATGCAGGAGACTTCCGCTCTCAGCGCTTTTGAAATATGCATCCAGGGAGGCGCAATTCTCGCCGTTCTGGGATTGTATTTTCCACGTGTATCGCAAATGTGGCGTGGTCTGCTTGGGAAATGTCCGGAGGGACGGCGGCTCCTGATCAACATCATGGTGGCATTCATACCCGCGGCCGTTGTCGGTCTGCTGTGCTCTCGCCTCATCAAAACTTTTCTCTTCAATGCGCCTACAGTCATGATAAGCTGGGCAATCGGGGGCCTCGTCATCCTGCTGTACGTTCACGCACGCAATCGATCCGGCCGTGCGGACTCCGGCTCCCGTCTGGACCAACTCACAGCACGTGGCGCACTCGGCATCGGCCTCATGCAATGCATCGCCATGTGCCCGGGAGTGAGTCGAAGTCTCATGACTATGCTCGGCGGCCTCTGCATGGGGTTGAATCTTGCCGCAGCAGTGGAGTTCAGCTTCCTGCTCGGGCTTGTCACTCTGGGCGCTGCCACGTGCCACGATGCCGTGGCACACGGGGCGGACATGCTTCAGCAAATCGGCTGGTTACCCATGCTCATCGGCACGCTTGTCGCCTGGGGGAGCTCTGTCGTGGCGGTTCGCTGGATGGTCACTTTCCTGCAGCGACACAGTCTTTCTGTTTTTGGTTGGTATCGTCTCGCAGCTTCCGCTCTCATGCTGTTTCTCATCACGCAAGGACTCCGTTGAGGAGAAAGGCCCTCTCGCCCCCTCAGCGCGCCGGCTTTGCTCTCTGGTTTGGGATATGTTGATTCATCCTCGCCCTTGCCGTTTGCGTTGCCCGCCTTGACACCCCGGGCTGCTTGTGCTAACATGGCGGCGTCAACTTACACTTAACCCATGATTGCACACACCGTCCGTGGAAAAAAGGTTTTTGAAGATGAAATTGAGGCTCTTCGCGTGATCGGAACCCGGCTGGATGATTCTTTTGACCGCGCTGTCGAAGCCATGAAAAGCGCCGTTGAAAGCGGTCATAAAATCATCGTTGTCGGCGTGGGAAAGAGCGGCCTTGTCGGCAATAAAATAGCCGCCACCCTCACTTCTACCGGCGTTCCCTCAGTGGTGCTGGATTCCATGAACGCCATGCACGGTGATCTGGGTATCGTGCAGGACGGTGACGCCTGTATCGCCATGTCTTTTTCCGGTGAAACCTCTGAGTTACTCACCCTCCTTCCTTTCCTGAAGCGTTACAACATGCCCATCATCGGCATGACAGGCAAACCCGGATCCACCTTGGGGCAACTGTCGGATATCGTGCTGGACACCTCGGTACAGCGCGAGGCCGATCCGCTCAATCTGGCGCCCACTTCGTCATCCACCGCCATGCTGGTGATGGGCGATGCGCTTGCCGTGGCCCTGCTCGAAGCTCGCCACTTCACCAAGGAGGACTTCGCAAGGAGTCACCCGGGGGGCTCGCTTGGTCGCGCTCTCCTCACTCGTATCTCGGACATCATGCGCAAAGAGCTTGCCGTGCTCCCCGTGAAAGTCACTGTCATGGACTGCCTCGTTGCCATGACCAAAGCTCGGAGCGGCGCCTGCATCCTCACAAATGAAGATGGCACATTGGCAGGCATTTTCACGCATGGGGACTTTGCTCGTACCTTTCAGGCTCATCCTGATTGCGGCTCTCTGCCGGTAAAGGATTTCATGACGGTTTCTCCTGTTTTTGTGCAGGCGGAACAACTGGCTATTGCCGCCGTGAAAACCCTGCGCGATCGCCGCATCGACGACCTGGTCGTGCTCGATGCCGATAACCGCCCCGTCGGCCTTATTGATACCCAGGATCTTGTCCGTCTCAAGCTCATCTGATTTCCCATGCCGAGGCCGGTACTCTTTCGGATGGAGTGATTTCTCCCGAAGCGTCTGATGGAAAGAGTTGCCGAGCTATCCGCATTCTCCGCCTTGCGCGCTCTCTGACCAATGCGTGCAGCCAACGTGCTCCATTCGGCACACCTTTCTGCTACGCGTTGGTTTCCGCGTCTCTCTGCGCATGCATGACGTCCGGGGGACAAGACACACCCCTCAAGGAGCATTTCACACCGTCTTCGACCGGCGCCTGTCAATGCGCCGCGGGTGGTGATGCCGGTTGAGCCGGAGCAGCCGGCGGGGGCGCCGATTGACGGCGACGCGCCGAGCGTCGCGACGACGCCTTTTTAGAGGAATGGTGAAGGCTCACTTCAAAAGCCTTTTCCGGCTGGTCAGCCCACGATTCACAAGTCATTGTGCCGCTCAAAGCGCCATCGGCAGAAAGACTGAGTCGAAGAATTCCATCCTGCTTATCAAAGACCTCTGCCGTAGCGACATCGGGATCGTAGCGTCCGCTGTATACATGCACGATGCATTCGACAGGATCTTCGGCCTTTTGGGGATTTTCACAACGGCCGACAACCCGCAGCTCCGCCTGGGGCAAATCGGTGTCCGCCAAAGTCCCGACGAATTGAAGTGAATCAGGGAAACGCTCCGTCTTTGCAATGCGTAACGTAAATTTGCCAAAATCTTCCCCACGCTTCCACTCGCCGGTATATACTGCCGCATCGTACAAAAAAGTCGCGCAACTTTTCTCCCATGCTTTGCGGCGCGCATCAAGGGCTGCAGCCTGCTCCTCAACGGCTTTTTCAGCTTCTTCGCGACGCGCCTGCGCCTCCAGCACGCGGGAACGCACCTCAGCTTCCCGTTTTTCAATGTATGGTTGAGCAGCCTTGTTGAAAGCCTCTATTTTCTCGCGCAGGAGCGCGCGTTGCTTTTGCTCAAAGTCATCCGTCACAACAGTGGCATCCGTCGGCAGAGCTTTTTCCGGGATGAGGGGTTGCAAGCTGCGCAATGGATCCGTGTCAAAGCTGATATCGCTAAAAGTCCATCGCCCATCGCTCCGCCGCGCACGCATGGATGCGGGCATCTCCACCGTCGTTTGCGCCGGTGTTTGCAAGCGGTACACAGGGCGCTCAGCAAGCGTCTTGATCTCATCCGCCATCTTTTGCAAATCCTCCGGCAGCGGCTTTGCCACACGATCAGCTTCGGTGATGGATGAAGTCTCCGCTCCCACTTGCAGTAAATAGGTCGCCTCCGGCAGCATCGCACGGTTAAGGGCGGCGTTAACATCCTTGCGTTCGACATTGAAGATGGCCGGAGCCTCTTCCGTCTTGTAAAGATCCTCCTCAACGCTCACCATGGCGCGGGCTGTCACCAGCACACTCCCGTCTTCACCGGGAGAGGAGGACATCTGCACATCCCCCAGTTTGACCATGGGAAAATCTGAAAGCAGTGGCAATATTTGCAGTCTCACGTCCTGCACCCCCGGTTCCGTCGGTTCCGCGGGTTGCAGAGGAATTCCCACCTCGTTCGCCGGCACTTGCTGCGTCCCTTTGTCCCCCTCGTCCTTGCATGCCGTCAGCACGACTACCACCGGGAGCAGCGCTCCCACCACCCATGTCAATCTGTCAACCTGCCAGCGCATATTGTGTAAGCGTATCGTAGCCATTTGCACACACCGATTCACCACCGGGCCACGCCCCGGATCCACATCGACGATTACTTGCCGTCAGCCTGAATCCCCGGCAAAAAGTTTCCTGTACGCTCCCAATGCCGCAACGCTATGCCGGCATACAGCGCCGCCAACAGTAAAATCACGACATAGACAAGCGTGAGTACACTGCTTTTGCCGCCGCTGCGCGCATATTTTTTAGCCAGTTCGTCCAGATTCGCGCTCTTGCGGGGACCGGCCGTTCCTTTCACATCTTTGGCAGTCGTGATCTTTGCTCTCGGCGCCGCGTTACTCGCCCCAGCTTGCTCCCCGGGTGACTCTGCCACCTGTGGGGAAGGCGCAACGGCAGCGGGCTGCGCCTGCTGAGCGGCAGGCGGCACGGCCGCCTCCAGCGTAATACAGGCCGCCCCCAGCATGTATTCAGCGCCGGGCGCCATGTATTCGGCCTGCACGCGACGCCCATTGAGCGTCACGCCATACTGGCTTTGCAGATCTTCAATGACGTACCCTTGCGGCTGGCATACGATGCGCGCATGCGTGGGGGAAAGTCCTCCGACGCCGGGCAACGCGAGCTGGCAGGTAGGAGCCGTCCCCACCACGACTTGTCCGCCCGGAGTCACCGGCAGTTCAAACGTATAAAAATGATTGGGTTCTCTGATTAAGATGCGTGGCATAGCTTTTCGTTGCGGCTAGTATGCCACAAGTTACGCCTTTCTGCAAGTGTATAATGCTGCCGATTTTTGCGCTTCTGCATTCCGCTTTTCAGGACACCCGGACGCTTCTTTCTGTGAAAATTGCCTGTCTGTCACATTTTAGGCTTGCAAAGTGCTCGCAAAAGGTGCAGACTATGCCACCGCAAGTCGCATTTCAACCATCTGAATTATGAGAAAGTACGAAGCACTGATCGTCCTGAACATGAAGGGAGCCGAGACGCTTGATGAGCTTACCGCTGCCATGTCTGCAAAACTCGAGGAAGCCGGCGCTCATGTCACTGAGGTCACCAACGTGGGACGCAGAGAGTTCGCCTACGAATCCCACCACCAGAAGAGTGGTCAATATATGCTCTTTGCCTTCGAGGCTGAGCCGCAAGTCATCCGCACCGCCCGCGAGGCTCTCGCGATTGACGAGCGTGTACACTACCAGTACTACCGCGCCAAATAAGGCTTCTGATCATTTTTCCCGGCGATCACACCCCTCGGTGTGGTCGTTTTTTTTTGAATCTGCCCATTCTGTTTCCCTGGGGCAGATTGCGTTCATGCATCAAAACAACTGCGGATAAGACTTGAGCGCCAGACTATGCGAAAGACTGCGGATCGTCGCGCTATCCTCCGCTTGAAGCGCTTTCTGCGCCATGGCTCGGCATTCCTCATAGCTGAGGTGGCGTATCGCCACCCGCACAACCGGCAACAGGTGAGCGCCGACCGATATCTCCGTAGCGCCCATCCCCACCAGCAGCGGCACCAAGCTAATGTCCCCGCCCATCTCCCCGCAGATAGCTGTTGGTACGCCTGCTTGCATGGTACGCGCCATCAACCGCACAACTCCGGGATGCGTCACCCGGAAAATCGAGGCCACGCGGTAGTTCACGCGGTCCACGGCAATCGTGTACTGAGTGAGGTCGTTGGTCCCGATCGAAAAGAAATCCACATAGTGAGCAAGCACGTCAGCCATCATGGCAGCGCCGGGCACCTCAATCATGATCCCTACCCGCATCTTTTCATCAAAGGTCTGCCCGCGTTCCCGCAGTTCCTCTCTGCACTCCTCAAGCAGTTTGAGTGCGCCGCGCACCTCCGTAATGCCCGACACCATGGGAAACATAATTCCCGCATGACCGTGGGCGGACGCCCGCAGCACAGCGCGCAGCTGTTGTTTGAATATCTCCGGTCGGCTCAACGACACACGAATGCCGCGCCAGCCGAGCGCCGGGTTATCCTCTTTTTCCACGAGCGGCTCAAAGGGCAATTTATCCCCGCCCGCATCCAAGGTTCGGAATATTACCTCGTGCGGGGAACACGCCTCCACCAAACGACGGTAATGCTCATACTGCGCCTCCTCATCCGGCATGCCTCTCCCATCGCTCCCCAGCAGGAAGAACTCCGTGCGGTACAGCCCGACTCCTTCTGCTCCGCTCTCGCGGATCGACTTGAACTCGTGAGCAAACTCCACATTGGCCGCCAATCGTATGTGGCGTCCATCCAGAGTATCGGTGGGGAGATCGCGCATGCGCACCAGCTCGCGATACGCTTTTTCGCGCTCTGCTCGCAGGGTGTTGTACTTTTTGCGCGTTTCTGCGGAAGGGTTGATGATAAGGATCCCGTCATATCCATCCAGAATCGCGGGGCTGCCGGAGCGCGAGTCGATCACCAAACGCGGCACGGCCACCACTGCCGGCAGACCGAGCGAACGCGCCAAAATCGCCGTGTGCGACATTGTGGAACCCGTCTCCGTCACAAACCCCAGCACACGACTTTTATCAAGATCAGCCGTATCCCCGGGTGTCAGCTCGTACGCGGCGAGAATGCAGCTATCGACAGGCTCCTGCTTTTGCGGCGCTGCATTGGTGGCAGGTTTCAGGTTGCGCAGCACGCGCTGCAGCACGTCGCGAATATCCAGCACACGCGAGCGCAAGTAGGGATCATCCACCGCCCGCATCACTTCCATGAAGTTCTGCACCACCGCATAATACACAGATTCGATATTTTGAAGACGCGACGGCAGCTCCTTATTCAATTTCCCGAGAATTGTGCGATCCCTCAAAAAGAGAAGATGAGCGTCAAAAATGGCCGCCTCCGTGGCGCCGGAGATTTTTTCCACGCGCTGCTTGAGCGACATGAGTTCTTCCTCAGTCTTTGTCAAGGCTGTCTCGAAGCGTTCCCACTCGGCGGGTATTTCCTCAGCCTTGATGGTCCACATCGGCGGGGCTGCGCAATCACGCGCCTCCACCCTCAGCATACCCATAGCGATACCGGGCGATACAGGAAGTCCTGACAAACGCTGTTCTTTACTCCGGGCCATGTCTGGAGGGTATGAGGCTGAGGCAGGAAAGAAAAACCGACAAGCTTCACGCTCCCGGCTCAATTCTCCCCAAACTTATCAGCTACCAACTGTTCAAGTGCAGCTATGGCGTCGGTCTCATCCGGTCCATCCGTCGTCACAGCAATTTCGGCACCGCATCCCACTGCCAGCATCATCAGTCCCATGATGCTCTTGCCGTCCACGCGCTCCCCGTCTTTCTCAACGGTCACGTCCGACTTGAACCGACTCGCTACCCGCACAAATTGTGCGGCCGGTCGGGCGTGGATGCCAAGTTTATTCAGTATCGTGATTTTCTTGGTGATCATAGCGGCTTTTCTGTATGTACGCTCGTTGTACGCGCCATTATACGAAATTTTTTCTCGTTTAGCGAGCTTTTTTCTCAATCATCTTGTCATTCAATGAAAAAAGTCGCTGCAGCGCCTGCGTCTCCTCGAGCGGGAATTCCCTCACTGCCGTATTTGTTCGATGATGCGCTCTGCCACATGCTGAGCGCCATCCGACGATAAATGGTTCCGATCATGGTAAAAAAGCTTCCCGTGGAACATACCTTGGAAAATCCCATCTTGCTCCAGATATGGGTGAATGGGTATGATGCGCGCACCGCTCGCCGCAGATACACGGGCCAACACGTCAAACACCGGCTTCTCCGTCGCCATGAACTCGGACATGGTGATGGCGTCGCCGATGTCCGACAGATCCAACCCCAGCATGATACGCCGCCTGACTTCGGTTCCGGGGGATATTTTCAACTGAGGCGTCGGTGCAATAATCAGCACCTCTTTCCCCATGTTGCGGATGCGTCGGCATGTGTCGGTGAGCCCCTGCTCGAGCAATGGCGTATTGCAGCGAGTATCGTTTCGTTTGGCTTCACCCACTCGGTACAAGCGGTACATGGTATTCGGGGCGCCGGTCAGCGGATCCCAGCGACACATGATCACAACCTTCCTGATGCTGGGTGTTCGTTCCAGCCACTCCATGACTTCTTTGACGTCACTTCGCCGACCATTGGCTATCAAAATTCCCTCAAGCGGGTGCACTTTAACCCGCAAAGCGATTCCCTCCACTAAGTATTCCTTGCACACCCGATCCAGCCCGGTCCTGAAACTCTCCGCATACGAATCTCCCATCAGGAAAAAGGTAGGGGCAGCTTTGCCTTGCCCAAGAACTTCCAGAGCCTCGTGATGCAGCTTCCCTTTGTCATCCGTGACATCAAGTTGGGAGATTCCGAACCGCGCGTCCTGCCAGGCAGGCAGGGCCTTCCTCCACTCGAGGGAAGCGTATTGATTCGCTTTTGCATGCAGCACATGAACAAGACCATTCGTCTTGAAAAGCACAGCCCCGATGACCGCCGTCAAAACGCACACACAGAGCAGTCCCGTGAAGGCCTTGCCTGCCGTGATACGTTTGTTGCGTCGCACGGGCATCTCGATATATCTCCATGACAAATAAGCCACGGCAAACGAAGCCGCCGCCGCGAGCGGAATGTAGCACCAGCTTAACTCGCGTCCGAAACAATACCGCATATAGACGATGATGGGCCAATGCCAGAGATAGAGGGAATAAGATATGCGGCCAATGCCCGTCATCGCTTTGGTTGAGAGCACACCGGACACAACGCCGGCCCCGCCGCCGTAGATCATCAACCCCGCCCCCACAACCGCACCCAGAGCGCCATATCCGGGGAAATGCGTATTTGCATCCACGACGTAGCAGGAAGCAAGCACACAGAGCAGGCCAAGAAGCGCACCCCATGGCGCCGCTCGTCGCAGAACACCGTTTTTGCACTGCTGAATACTCGGAAGACCGGCTATCACAACTCCCGCCAAAAGTTCCCAAGCTCGCGACTCCAGGTAATAGAACGCCTTGAGTTGCGGCAACGCGCCGTCGGAAGCAAGGAGTCTCTCGGCATCCACGAATGATAACGCCATCAGGATGCCCAAGAGCGCCATTTGCACGAACATGCTCTTGCGCCCTGCTCTCCACACCAGAAACATGAGCAGGGGAATGATGATGTAAAACTGCTCTTCGACGCTCAGCGACCACAGGTTCATGAGCGGGTGAGAATCAGCATCTCCGGCAAAATAGTCGCCCAGAAATTTATAGCAGAAGAAATTAGCGAAGAAATAAGCGCTGCGAAGCGTAGCGTGGCCAAGTGAACTGAGCGGTTCGTAGTGATAGAGGCAGACTTCCGCCACAAGCGTAGCCAAAATGACCGCAAAATACGCAGGCATAATGCGCTTGATACGCCGCGTGTAAAAGTCAACAAAAGAGAAGCTTCCCTCTCTCAGATCCCTGAGAATTCCCCCGCCTATCAAATACCCGGAGATGACAAAAAACACATCCACCCCCATGAATCCGCCCGGGCATAACCCGCTCTGCAAGTGGTACAGCAAGACCGCCAAAACGGCGATTGCACGAATCCCATCTATGTGGGGGAAATACTTTCCGCGTATTACCTGCTGCTCGTAACTACCTGCTCCTTCTCGCAACGCACCATCGCTGCTCCCCCCCCCGCACTATATATTGATTACAAATATGTTGCATATCCATATCTTGTGATGCTGCCCTATTATATCAGCTATCAGGCCAATTTCAAGAGCAAAATACAACGAGGCTGCGGCGCAGAATCAGCCCGGCAACTGCGGTGCAACCTCGCGGACGCGGGCATCCTCACCTCTCACAGGAAGAGTTCGGGATCCTTGCGCTTGCTGCAGGCTTTCCTGATCATGAGACCGGCTAGCCAGACGATGAAACGGTTGGGGCGCCGAGCATCATGCGGACAAACAGCAACGCAGCGCATGCAGGAGATGCATTGCGATTGATTCACCACGCGCGGGTCGGCGTGGTCGATGGCCTGAGCCGGGCATCGCTCGGCGCAAATGCCGCAGCCGGTGCAGGCGGAATTGGCCGCCGGTGGGGCTGAACACGATTTTAACAACCTTTCCCATCAACGGATCACGCGTTTTCTCCGGCTCGGCGAGCCTGTTCGAGGATTTCCGGCTTGTGCTGGATATCACCCATCTGCCAAGCTCCGATCCCGTAGATAGGCTCGGCAATGACCGGCTCCTCCATGCACTCCATCAAGCCCATGAAATCGCCCACGGCATGCTGCATGTTGGCTTTTTCATCTTCCGCGGCGGAAATGATCAACTGCCATTTTTTGCCGGCAAATCCTTCGTACGGGTAGAGGGGCAGTGTGCGATCAATAAAGTTTTTCAGCCGCCCGCAAAGCGTGTAAAAATAAACAGGACTTGCCAACACAATAACATCCGCCGCCTTCAACTTCGGCAGCAGCCCCGCCATGTCGTCCTTCTGAGCGCACACCCCGGACTTCTCGCACGCGTAGCAACCCAGGCAGGGTCTATGTGCAGCTTCGCAAGGCGCACCTTCTCCACGTCATGCCCGGCGCTTCTCGCTCCCTCGGCGTAGGCGTCGCACAGCGTGTCTGAATTGCCGCCTTTCCGCGCACTGGATGATATGATCAATACGTTCTTTTTCATGTCTGTTCGATAGCGTTGCCCCATTATGCCTCCTCAACTTGCTTGATTGCAAGTAAAAACCACCCGAATCCTGAACGTCAAATGGGGAAAATGGCGCGATGCGCACAAAATCAATCAGTCGTGAATCGTGCCTCGGCAGGCGTAAATGGCAAGCGCATTTTCTCATGCCTCCGCCCGGCCGAGCGCAAACACGGCCTTGATTAATCGGGAATGTGGTGCTATGATGAACGCGATGAACTCCCTGTACATCCTGGATGGCATGGCCTTGCTCTACCGCGCATTCTACGCGCTGTTCAACGCGCCCATGCGAACCGCCGACGGGCTTAACACATCCGCCGTGTACGGGTTTACAAATACCTTGCTCGCGCTGCTGGAAAAAAGGTCGCCCAGTCACATCGTGGTATGTCTGGACCCGAGCGGGCCCACCTTCCGGCACAAGGCTTACGCGGAATACAAGGCAAACCGGCAAGCGATGCCGCAGGAGCTGCGGGATTCTATCCCTCTTCTGCTGGAGCTGCTGGAGGCTATGCGCATCCGCGTGGTGCGCATAGCCGGCTATGAGGCGGATGACCTCATCGGAACCTTCACACGCCTCGTGGATGAACAACGCGGCGGAATGCACGCCTTCATGGTGTCGGCGGACAAGGATTTAGGGCAACTGATCTCCCCGCACTGCTCACTGCTCAAACCCGGCAAAAAAGGGAACGACTTTGAGGTCGTCGACAGCTCGGGCTTCTGTGAAGAATGGGGAATTGCCTCCCCGGCGCAAATCATTGATATCCTCGCGCTCATGGGTGACGCTTCCGACAACATACCCGGCGTGCCGGGCGTGGGAGCAGTCACCGCTCGCAAACTGATCGCTCAGTTCGGCAGCGTCGAAAACCTGCTCGCCCACACCTCGGATATCAAAGGGAAGCTTCGTGAAAAAATTGAGCAGAACGCCGACTCTGCACGCCTTTCCTACGACCTGGCAACCATCCGCCGGGATGCGCCGCTGCCCTGCTCGCTCGAGGAATGTCTCCGGCAGGAATACGACCGCGCGGCTCTGCAATCCCTCTTCGCCAAACTGGAATTCCGCGGCCCGGCCAAGCGACTCGGCCTCTCGGATGCACCGGCTGCTCCGGCATCGGCGGAAAAGGGCGAGGAAACAGATTTGCTCCAGGGTGACCTCTTCTCGACGCCCCGGCTCAGCGACCTGTCCACCACACCGCACAGCTACCATACCATTACCACCTCCCGAGACCGCTGCGATCTCGCCGCTCGCCTGGCCGCCTCGCCTCGCTGGGCGTTTGACACAGAGACCACCGGTCTCGATCCGTTGAAGGATCGCCTGCTCGGCATCTCCTTCTGCATTGCCCCCCATGAGGCGTACTATGCTCCCATTTCCTCACCGGAGGAACTTCGTGACTTTGCGCCGGCTTTTGAGAGCGCCTCTCTCAAGGCAGGCCTCAATCTCAAGTTCGACCTCAGCATGCTGCACCGCGCCGGCATGCGCGTTGCCGGACCCTTTTTCGATGCCATGCTGGCGCATAGCGCTCTGCACCCGGAACTACGGCACAACATGGATGATATGGCGGCCAGCCTGCTCGGCTACCGCACCATTCGTCTGGAAGAAATCGCCGGTCCCGACTGCGACGTCGCCGCCATTCCTCTCCCCGTACTTGCAGAATACGCGGCGGAGGATGCCGATGTCACCCTGCGCCTGGCCGATGTTCTGGCGCCGGATCTGGAACGCGCCGGGCTCACTCGTCTCATGGAGCGCGTGGAATTCCCGCTTATCCCGGTGCTGGCTGATGTTGAGCTGGAAGGCATGCGCTTGGAGCCGATGCTGCTGCAGCAGAGCGCCGATGAAATTGCCGCGCGCATCAGCGATATCTGCCTGCGCATCGATTCCATCGTGGGCCGCCCCATCAACCTCAATTCTCCGCAGCAAATCGGCGACCTGCTCTTCAACGAAATGAAGCTGCTCACCAAGCCCAGAAAAACGCGCACCGGTCAGTATGTGACCGATGAGGAGACTCTGCGGCGGCTCGAACCTCTCTCCCCCATCGTGGGCGACATCCTGGAATACCGAGAACTCTCCAAATTGAAGGGCACCTACATCGACGCCCTCCCGCGCTTCATCTCCCCGGCGGACGGACGCATTCACTCCACGCTGCTGCAGATGGTCACCACGACCGGCCGCCTCGCTTCCCAGTCTCCCAACCTGCAAAACATCCCCGTGCGTTCCGGTTCCGGCCGTTTCATTCGTCGCGCTTTTGTCTCTCGCGGTCCGGGCTGGAGCATTCTTTCCGCAGATTATTCGCAGGTGGAGCTGCGCATCATGGCCGCCCTCTCGGCCGATCCCTCGCTCGTCTCGGCCTTCACCCACGGACGCGATATCCACGCCGAAACGGCCGCGCGTATCTACGGCGTGCCGCACCGGGACGTTACGCCCGATATGCGCCGCAAGGCCAAAACTGTCAACTTCGGCATCATCTACGGCATCTCCGCCTTCGGTCTTTCGCAGCGCCTGAACTGCTCCCGCACAGAGGCGGCCGAACTCATCCAAAACTACTTCACCCAATTCCCGCGCGTCAAAGCCTGCATGGACGAGCTGGTCGAACGCGCTCGCAAGGACGGCTATGCCGAAACGCTCTGCGGCCGCCGCAGATACTTGCCGGACCTCGCCGCGGCCAACTTCAACCTGAGAGCAGCCGCCGAGCGCAATGCCATCAACACGCCCATCCAAGGCACCGCGGCGGATATGATCAAGCTCGCCATGATACGCGTGGCCGACCTCCTTCGGCCTTACCGCACGCGCATGATTATGCAAATTCACGATGAACTGCTCTTCGACCTCTGCGATGAGGAGGCAGACCGGCTCATCCCCGCCATTACGACGGCCATGCAGGAGGCTCTGCCCCTCCCGGGAGCAGTACCCCTCCTGGTCGAAACAGGTCACGCCTCCAACTGGCTGGAGGCCCATTAACCCCCGTTACCCCCATGATACCACTCGTCGGACTCGGTTACGATATTCACCGCTTCTCCTCTTCCCCGCGCCCGCTTATCCTCGGTGGCGTGCGCGTGCACGACTCCCGCGGTCTGGAGGGCCACAGCGACGCAGATGTCCTCTGCCATGCCCTGGCAGACGCCCTGCTCGGCGCCATCGGCGAGCGGGATATCGGCCATTGGTTCCCGCCCACAGATCCGTCCTGCGCAGGCATCTGCTCGCTGCGCATCGTCGAAAAGGCGGTGGAACTGCTGCGTGCCCGGGAAGGTCGCGTTGCCAATGTGGATTGTACGCTCATCGCGGAAGCCCCGCGCATCCTGCCGCATGTCGCGTCCATGAAGGAAACCCTCGCACCCATCCTCGGCATCGCGCCGAATCGCGTGGGCATCAAAGCCACCACCAATGAAAACCTGGGCGCCATCGGTCGTGCAGAGGGCATCGCTTCCTTGGCGACCGCCTGCGTCCTGCTGCCGGAGTGACCCCATGCCTCCCCTGCCCGAAGCTTCAGAACTCGTGCGTTTCCTCACCGATCGCTCCCTCACGATCACCACGGCGGAGAGCTGCACCGGCGGTCTCATTGCCGCGGCCATCACCGATGTCCCCGGAGCCTCTCGCGTCTTCCATCAAGGCTGGGTGACGTACTGCAACGAGGCAAAGGTTAGCCTTCTCGACGTGCCGGCCGAGCTGATCGCCAGGCACAGTGTGGTGAGCGAACCGGTCGTACTCGCCATGGCTGCGGCAGCCCGGCGCATGGCCGCTGCGGATGCCGCCATTGCGGTGTCCGGCAACGCCGGACCGACAGCCGCTCCCGATGAACCTCCCGTGGGTACTGTTTGTCTCGCCGTTCTCACTCCGGCACATTCTTTAAGCGTTACTCTCGTCCTTCCCGACCTCACGCGTGAGCAATTTCGCACTCGCGTCACGGCGCAGGCTCTCCGCCTCTGCCTCGAACAACTTGAGTCATGAAAATCGTGACGACGGCACGGTGACCGAACGCAACAACGCCTGCCGAAGGAAGAGGGATGCCCCTACCCTCGCCTCCCGCAAGTTTCGTTCCGCATCGTTTGTTCCATCGGCCAAGAATGATGCGCCGTCGGGTTTCCCCGGCGGCGCACTCTTTTCTTTTTCTTTTTTTTTACTCTCGCTTCTCAGCGAGAAAGCTTGTTCATTCAGGTCAACTCATCCTCAGAAATTGACCCGGTACCCGGCCGCGGCGTCCACACTCGTCCACCCTTTCCTCCACTCCACCGACGCATCCAGGAAGATGCTCCCCGAGGACGACCCCAG
>CANQAC010000044.1 GCA_947589345.1 uncultured Akkermansia sp. | reverse complement strand
ATGGCAGGGACGGAAGAGGTTTTAGTGCTCGATAGCACGTAAAGTTTTATGGATTTGCCCAAAAATCGCCAACTCCTCCCATCACCATGCTTCCCTCCCATGAATCTACATTTTCTTGGGACGGATGTGCCTAAAAATAGTGCCGATCTCACCATTCTGACTTGACAAGAATGAGCTTTCCCCATAAAAGGAGTGCATGCGCATTGTGATGATGGCAACGGGCGATATTGCCATACCTTCCATGCAAGCCTTGCATGAAAGTGGAAAGCTTGTGGCGCTCATCACTCAGCCGGATCGTCCCGTCGGGCGTCATCAGGTACTCACGGCTCCCCTTATCAAGCAAAAAGCCATTGCTAAAGGAATACCGGTTGCGCAACCGCAGAACGTGCGTTCCCCTGAGGCTCTTCAAAGCTTGCGTAAGTTTGACCCGGATCTCGTTGTCGTTATGGCTTATGGCCAAATCCTTTCGCAGGAGGTTATCGACGTGCCTCGGGTGGCCTGTATCAACGCGCACGCATCGCTGTTGCCGCGTCATCGGGGGGCAGCCTGCATTCAGGCAGCTATTGAGGCCGGTGATGATGAGACCGGTATTACCATCATTCATGTGGTTAAAAAACTGGATGCGGGCGACATTATATGCCGAGCAAAAATGCGCCTGCGTGGCACAGAAACGGCGGAGGATCTGCACGATGCCTTAGCGGATTTGGCCCCGACTCCTCTCATGCAGGCTGTACACGCTCTCGAACAAGGGCAGACGGAACGCATCGAACAGGATGAGAATCTGATGACGTATGCTCCCAAGCTTACTCGAGCTGATGGTTGCATCGATTGGACGCAACCAGCCTTCCAAGTGGCACGTAAAATTCGTGCATACCACTCATGGCCGGGGACCTACACGTTTTACCCGTCCGTCAAAAGCGGCTCCGATAAGGCGCTCAAGATATTTCCCCCGGTAGATGTGTATGCCAATTTGGTGAAACCGGTGGATGCCACACCCGGCATGGTGTTAGAGGCGGGTGCGGATGGTCTGATTGTCTCATGTGGCGGGGTGCATGGCGGGGCTGTCCGAATTTCGACTTTGCAACCACCGGGGGCGCGTAAGATGAATGTCGAAAGTTTTTTTGCCGGACACAAGATAATGCCTGGTATGATTTTGGGGATGCCGGAATCCCAGTGACAGAAAAACGCCCGCAGGATTTCTCCCGCGGGCGTTCCAACTTACTACCTATGAAACCCGGGGCTCCCTTGACATGGTGTGCGACGCTCTCTCCTTCATCGCACACCGGGAGACCCGTTACAGGTAAGACAAGCATGAACGCCACCTTGTTGAAATTTTTGTTTTTTTAATCTTAATTCATTAGTGGTCAACGAACACTCAACTCGAAAAAACGTGCAAAGAGAGAGCCGCTCGGGTCCTGTAAGCCGGATTCTGTCCACCCTTGCGGGCTGAGTGATCATTTTTCTCACGCTCCCGGAGGAGCGTGCCCTGCCGAGGCAGGGTGCGACTAATACCCGGGGGACTTTTGGCGGGCAGGCGACCCTCCCCCTATTTGTCTTGCATCGCGCGGGGCTTACCGAGCCATCATCGTTACCGATGGATGCGGTGGGCTCTTACCCCACCATTTCACCCTTACCCATGCGGGCGGTATATTTTCTGTGGTGCTGTCCGTCACCATGGTTTTAGCCATGGCGCCCCCGCTTTCGCGGGGCGCGTTGCCTTTTGATGTCCGGACTTTCCTCTACGGGGGATAGACCAACTCCGCAGCGATCACCCGAACCCGAGCGGCAGTGTACTTATAGCACATTTCCGAGTCGTTGACAAGAGTAAGCCTGTGGGCTACTGCCTCGGACGTACAAGGTCGAGCAGTTCCTCGGCAGAGAGGCTCAACAGCAATTTTTCCATGCCTCCGGAGAGCAGAGCGTCGGCCATGGCTGATTTCCGGCGCAGTAGTGTATGGATATTCTGCTCAATGGTTCCGGTGGTAATAAGCGGGTGGATGAAAACAGGGTGAGTTTGCCCGATGCGGTGGGCGCGATCACTGGCTTGGTTTTCCACGGCGGGATTCCACCAACGATCGAAGTGAATGACGTGGTAGGCGCGGGTGAGAGTGAGACCAGTGCCGGCGGCTCGAAGCGAGAGCAGGAAGAAAGAAGGCCCCCCCGGCGCTTGGAATTGTTGCACGAGACGCTGTCGCTCGTTGATAGGTGTTTCTCCGTTCAGCATGAGTCCCGGTGTGCCAAAGATATTCTCCAAAAAGTCATGGAGATGGGGCATAATATTGCGGTATTGCGTGAAAACGAGGCAACATTCGCCGGCATTGCGTATTTGTTCAGCTAAGTGTCCGAGTCGTACAAACTTGCCTGACAGAGCCGGATCGAAGTATGATTCCCCGAGGTACTGAGCAGGATGATTGCAAATTTGCTTAAGCCGCCCCAGAATGGGAAAGATGAGCGTAAGTCTCGTCTTTGCATCTTCCTCTGCCAGTACAGCGCGCAAGTTTTCAACCTCTCTGGCGTACAGACGCGCCTGTTCCGGTGTGAGTAGACAATAGGCTGGTTGCTCAGTTTTTGGAGGCAACTCTGGCACCAGAGAAGGATCATTCTTCACGCGGCGCAGCATAAAGGGGCGCACCAGTCGCCGCAGAGGCGTGTAGTCATTCCCCATGCTACGCACCAAAGCGTGGAAATCTTTTTCAGAGCCGAGGAGTTCGGGATTAAGAAACTCAAAAAGGCTACGAAGTTCATCAAGAGAATTCTCCACCGGCGTACCGGTGAGCGCTACTCGACGGGGCGACTGCAGCCGCAAGATAGCCTGTGTACGCTGAGACTGTGAAGATTTAATGGCCTGTGCTTCATCCAGCACCAAAGCCTGCCAGTTGCAGGCCGTCAGCCGTTCTTCCCGTGCGGCTATTCCATAGGTCGTGAGGGCAACATGCGCGCGACGAATGAGTCTGGTCGGGTTGTTGTGCAGCAGGCTGGCATTTGAGCGATTAAGCGCGTAGGGGTGCAGAACCACCACGCGTAGCTGAGGAGCAAAGCGGGTGAGTTCCTGCTGCCAATTGGTGAGAAGCGAAGCGGGGGTGATGATGAGCGCACAACCTTGCTCAACTCCCAGTTTCCCCGCGCGCTCCATGTGAGTCAACCAAGCGATGACCTGCAGAGTTTTGCCCAGTCCCATATCATCCGCCAGACACGCCCCAAAACCTCCTTCCGTTACATTGGCCAGGAAACGCACACCGTCTTTTTGATAGGCGCGCAGGGTCTGTCTCAGATTATCCGGCAGATCAGGTTCGTCATTTGAAAAATGTAAATTACTCAAAGCCAGGGCCAGTTTGGCGCCGGCCGCTACTCGCACTCCATCTTCCACCGGCGGGAGCTTGCTCGTGGCGGTACTCCGCTGTCCCATGAGAAAGCGTAATCCCGAGAGCAGGGGAATGCCGGCGTGCGACATGCTTACGGCTCTCATCCAGTTATTTAAGAGGCTTTGCAGGCGTTCTTTATCCAGCCGAATCCACTCTCCTCGGAATCGCACCAAACCATCGTCGCTTTCACAAAGTTTTTTCCATTCTTCCTCGGTCAGTCGATAGTCGCCGAGCATGATCTGCGGGGAAAAGTGGAGCAGGGAGTGAATGTTCACGGAGGGAGCGGCCCCCGGTTTTCCGCCTTCTTGCTGCGTGTCAAGAGTTACTTGCAACTCCACGCGTGGCGGTAGTGTCTTCCACAAATTAACCACGCGTGTCTCAATACCTGCCTCTTCCAGTACAGGAATGGCCCGTAGATATTGCAGCGTGCGATGCGCAGTCCATGCACAGGGTTTGTAAACTTCACGTGAATTGATGAGTTCACGGAGGAAGTCGCTTTTTTGAGCGGCTGCCTGGAGTGGTCGTAGCAGGGCGAGTAAAGCTCCACGATCGTTGGCAAACATGCTCGCCGCATGGGCGAGCGGCATATGCCTTGCCTTACCATCCTGACCCACCTTATGCACAAAGGTGGCCAAAAAGGCAAAAGGGGCCTTGTCAGCTTGTTCTCCGGCATTTTCGGCCAGATGGAAGCAGAGTAAGCCAAGTTGTTGCCAACCCTCGCCCAGTTTGCAGAGCCACTCCAGAGGTGAGCAGCATTCGCGCTTTGACAGCTCAGATAACTCATCAGGTAGTTTGTCGAACCATTCACCCAGTACGCCTGCGCTGAGTTCTCCGGCCCCGAGTGGTGGCATGCTTTCCAATAACCTGACAAGTTCTGCCCCAGAAAGAGCCGGCAATGCTGTTTCTCCCCGTCGCAGCATGCGCAAGTAAAGCATCATGCGCTCGCGTGTTTGTTCGCGAAGCCAAGCAAGTACAGGTGAGGCTCCGGGTGGCAGACCATAGCGCAGCAGGTCCAGCATGCCTCGCGCGGGCGAAGTAGCAAAAGCGTGTTCCAGACGAGGCTGAGC
This sequence comes from uncultured Akkermansia sp., assembly GCA_947589345.1. Taxonomy (GTDB): domain Bacteria; phylum Verrucomicrobiota; class Verrucomicrobiia; order Verrucomicrobiales; family Akkermansiaceae; genus Akkermansia. The sequence goes on along the minus strand of CANQAC010000044.1, from coordinate 12,920 downwards.
CCCGTGCGGAAGGATGCATAGGGAGGCATCCGACCGAAGGAGAAGCTGGATGATAGGTGAGGAGGACACAGCAGCAGGATCGCGGGTGAATCAGAGCTTGGGTATTGCAGAAAGAAGCTGCCGGGTGTAGGAATGCTGCGGGTGAGCAAACACCTGAGTGGCATCCCCGAACTCCACGATGCGCCCACGCTGCATCACGGCGATGCGGTCCGCTATGTGGTGTACCACCAGCAGGTCGTGCGAAATGAAAAGCGTGGTGAGGTCAAGTTCTCGTGTGAGCGAGATGAGCAGGTTAAGTATTTGTCCGCGCACGGATACATCCAATGCGCTCACCGGTTCATCGGCCAGAAGTAACTTTGGCTGTGGCGCGATAGCCCGGGCAATTGCCACGCGCTGTCTCTGTCCGCCGGAAAACTCGTGTGGGTACTTGTGCATGTGTTCCGGACTGAGCCCTACGCGTATCATCAGTTCCGCTACAGCGTCTTCTTGGACGTTTGCCTTGATTTTTTTGCGACGAGTGAGGGCTTCTATCAGCGAGGCAAAGATGGTAAAACGTGGATTGAGAGAGGCGTACGGATCCTGAAAGACCATCTGAAAATCCGTGCGGCGTTTGCGCAGTTCGCGCGCGGGCATTCCGGAGAGCTGTTCCCCATCCAATCGGATACTGCCGGATGTGATCGGTTGCAACTGCATGATGGCACGAGAAAGCGAAGATTTGCCGCACCCGGATTCTCCAACCAGACCCAGCACTTCGCCTTTTTCAAGAGAGAGAGAGACCCCATCAACCGCGCGCACGACGTGCCTCAACGTACCCCACGCGGATTTTACGGGGTAATGGACATGTACGTCGCTGAGTTCCAAATACGCCACGGTACTCGTTTATGAAGGGGGGCAATCGGGATCCAGTGCGTAGCGGGTGACTGCTGTGGCGGTAAATACCGCACTTTCGACGCGCAAAATGATGGGGCCCAGACTCACCGGTACATAGCCGGCGGCGCCTGCTTGCTCGTATTCAGTGGGAGAAAAATCACCTTCCGGACCGATGAGCAGTAGCGCCTCATGCGTACCTTGCACGCGCGCACGCTCCAGTGTGTCGCGTATGGGGCGTGATGTCGGCAATATCGCGCACTGCAAGCGTAGTTGAGGTAAATCCGTGCGCTTCAGAAAATTTGCATAGCTCAGCGGTGGTTCCACAGTGGGTAAAGAATTGACCCCGCACTGTTTGCAGGCCTCAAGCGCAATGCGATTCCATTTTTTTGTTTTAGACACAGCCTCCGCCGGGTTGAGCCGCACGATTGTTCGTTCCGTGATGAGAGGAACGATACGCCGGATACCCATTTCAACCGCCTTTTGCACAATGAGTTCCATGTTCCCTGCTTTTGGAATGGCAACGGCCAATGTAATGTTTGCCAGGGCAGGAACGGGAGATAGGACGCGAATTACCTGAACCGTGAGTCTTGTCCCGTCTGCACATTGCACTCGCGCTCGGGCTGCGTTGCCTTTCCCATTGAAAAGCTCGCACTCATCACCCACTTGCAGGCGCAGTACGCGTACCGCGTGGTGAGCTTCTTTCCCCTCTACGCACAGAATGGCTCCTTCATTGTAGCACGGTTCGGGGAGGAAGCAGCGGTGCATGACTAGTTCATGTACGTGGAGGCGCGACGCAGGAAGGCGGCGGCTTCCGGTTGATTGGCATCACCCAATGAGCTGGTGAAAGTTTCAAGCTGTTTTTTTTGGGCCGGGTTGAGATTCGTGGGCGTTTCAACTTGAATTTCCACCATCAGATCCCCCCGGGTGCCACCCTTGAGTACCGGCATACCTTTGCCTCGTACACGGAAAATCGTCCCACCGGAGGTGCCGGCAGGCAATTTGAGCTTGGCGGCACCATCGGGCGTCGGTACGCTGAGTACTCCCCCCTGTGCTGCGAGTGCAAAAGGAACCGGCATGGTGTAACTCAGATCCTTGCCGTCACGTGTAAAAAGTTCATGCGGCTTTACTTCGATATAGACGTATAAATCTCCCGTCTCCCCGCCACGCAGGCCCGCGTCCCCATTGCCGGAGGAACGAAGTCGAGTACCATTGTCCACTCCAGGCGGGATGTGCAGAGTAATCTTGACGTCCTTGTGGACTCGTCCTTCTCCGCGGCATTTGGAGCAGGGATTGCTGATGGTTTGACCGAGGCCTCGACAGGTCGGGCAAGTCGTCTGTTGGACAAAGAACCCGCTCTGGTGGGTTACCACCCCGGTACCGTGGCAATCAGAACAGGTTTTGTAACCGCTGGCGCCATCCTTAGAACCGGTTGCTTTGCAGGTGTCACACGGCACCAGACGCTCAATCTCGAGAGACTTGTCACAACCGCGTGCCGCTTCGTCCAGCGTGATGTCCAAGTCGTACCGCAAATCAGAACCAGGTCGACGTGGATCAGTTTTGCGCCGCCGGGAAGCGCCGCCAAACCCGCCCATTCCGCCAAACATTTGGGCAAAGATATCCATCGGATCGGTGAATCCACCAAATCCTCCGTTTGCTCCGCCTCCACCCATGCCTCCGTGTTTGAAAGCTTCGTGCCCCAGACGGTCGTAGGCCGCGCGTTTATCTGCGTCACTCAGTACCTCGTAGGCTTCACCAATTTCCTTGAATTTGGCCTCAGCTTCCTTGTTATCGGGGTTGCGGTCCGGGTGGTACTTCATGGCGAGTTTGCGGTAAGCCTTCTTGATAGCGGCTTCATCCGCATTTTTCGGCACACCGAGCACTTCGTAGTAATCCTTAGCCATTGTTGTGAGTTGGTAAGATGTGAGCAAACGAGGGCATTCAGGCCTGTGGCGCCGGGGGGGCCGCTGTCACAACGTTGACCGGCCTGAGAAGCTTGCCTTTCAATTTGTAACCGGGACGCAGGATGCGCAGAACGCTTCCCTCAGGTTGATCCGATGCCTCGCTCTGGATGGCTTCGTGCAAGTTGTGGTCGAATGGCATGCCCGGTTCGGTCGGGATAGGCTCCACCCCCTGTGCATTGAGAAAGTCTTGCAGCTGCTTTTGCACCATCTCCATGCCGATATACAGCATGGAGCCTTTTTCTTTCTCTGCCATCTGCATGCCCATTTCAAAGTGGTCCACAACAGGCAGTAATTCCTCGAGCAGATTCCTTGTTGCGTAGCGGGTGAACTCCTCGCGCTCCTTAACGCAGCGTTTGCGGTAATTGTCATATTCAGCGGCTGTTCGAAGCGCCAGTTCCCGCCATTTGGTCAGTTCATCCGTAGCTGCACTTGCTTCTGCCGGATCCGATTCATCCACTGCTTCTCCATGGTCGTCTTGCGGCGGAGGGGCTTGATCCATTGAGCAAGCATCCTTCGGCTGCACCTTTTCCTCCACATCTTGGGGTTGTGGTTCCGATTCCTCTTGTTTTCCCTGCTGCATGGCTCAATTATACAGGAAAGCTTCAATCTCGTCAATGGCACCCTGTGGCATACTTCTGGTTCACATTTTTTCACCCTCTCTCGTTCATTACCGCTCCGACAAAATTCGTTCCTTCCCGGAAGAACGAGGGAAGATAACAATCAAAAACAAGTTTTTTGGGGGGTGAGAGCAAAAAAAATGCAAATAATGGAAGTTTTTGCTTGTCATGGGAGCTTCCTGTTGGCAAAATGGTCAGCGTAGCATTGATATGAAATTTCTCTCCCCATTCCGTTTTACCGTGCAGACCTGTGGGATCATCTCTGCGTTGGCTCTGTTGACATCCTGCGGATCATCCCTGACACCGCAGAAAGCGGCCGTGCGTCTTGCGCAAAGTCCGGTAGCTTCGGTGTTCAGCCACAATGACGTTCATTCTCCCAAGTTGAGGGATTGCTACGAGGCTGGTCCATTGCCGGATCGCACGCGTCGCGCCCTCATTACTTGGTTGCACGATTCCTCTGTCAAGGAGATGTCGTACGTCTACCCCCAGTACTACGTGACCACCACGAATGCTAAGGGCGGCGGTGAGGTTGTGTGGGCGATCTTGTCGGACAATCAAGGGAACATGACGGGCGTGCTCGCGCCACAGAACAAACGTGTTCCTGCATGGGACTTGCCGACAGTTGGCTCGTACAAAGTCTTCGTGTGCGATACACCGGATCGCGAAGCTCTGAGCAACGCCATCATGGAGTCGTTGGCTGACGCGGGGTACGACCACGTGCGCATTGATACTCGCAAGGCGTCGGGCTTAGCGGATAAGCGTTATCTGCTCTCGAAGCCGCTCAATGAGGAGGAACAGAAACAGCTGGAACGTGAACGCAAAGAGAAGGCAAAAGCGTTGGAGGAAGCCAAGAAGAAGGCCGAGGCCGACAAGGCTAAGTTTGGCACCACACCCGCGGCGTCTGCTGCTTCGGATGACAGTTCTGAGAGTTCGGAGGACAGCTCAGATTCTTCTTCGGATGATTCAGATTCCACTGATTCGGACGACTCGCTTTCTGGTGACAGTGACGATTCGGACGAATTAGGCGATTCGGACGATTCGGGGATGGACGAAGAGTAAGTTTGACAATTTGGCGAGATTCCGTATATCAAACACCGGCGGGTCTTTTTGATTCGCCGGTTTTTTTGTTGCCGTGCGGGTTATTTTTTGTCTGTGCAATGCAACAAAACTATGGTACAATATCCCCGTACCCGTGTGATGAACGCAGCAAACGTTAAAGGAGCAGTACGCAAAGTATACCAAGGGTGTACGGGGTGGGGCGTGGGGTTTGCGTGCGGGTGGGGAAGGCGTACGTTACGCGGTGTAACTAAATCCGGTTGGGTGATCGCGTCGCTGAGGTTGCTCATTGTGGTAGAGCTGTGCATATTGGGGGTCGGGGTGGTTCGCCGGTTAGAGAATTCGTATGACCGCGCCATGGAGGCCGCGCGTATGGAATTAGCCGTACTGGAGGCTCGCGAGTTGCAACAAGAAGAGAATAGCGCAGGCTCCGCAGGAATCGGCGCTTCAGAGCAGTTATCGAATTTTCAGGAGGATGATTCCGTGAGTCAAGATGCACCGGATTTGCGTCCTCGCGATGTGGCAACTATTATTTCTGATGAGACTGGAGATTTAGACACAGCGGCTGCGGTTTTGGAGCGCGAGGCCGGAGTTGAGGCTCCTTCTTCCGAGTCCCCTCAGCCGACGACCGGAGCGCTGAGTGCCGAGGATCATGAGGAGGTGGATGCCTTGATACGTCAGGGGGTGGCCGCAATGATCTCCGGGGATATGAGACGATGTGTGTTGAGTTTAGAGCAGGCAACGACTCTGGACCCTGATCACCCGGCTTTGCTCTACTACTACGGCATGGCCTACGATAAACTGCTTAACCCCCGTAAGGCTCGTGATTATTACAGCAAGCTCTTCCGTATGCGTGAGAAGGCCGGCAAGTATTTTACCCTTGCTTCCCGCCGCCTCACTTTTGGCATGGAATTGCCCAGCGCTTTGCGCGGTAAACTTGCATTCGGCCCCCATCGCATTCAGCATACTTTTGACACCGAACAGGGCGAGAGCGTGAGCATTATGCTGCCGGTTATGTTGACGCCGGGGGAGCATATCCGTCCGGACGACATTTACATCACCATCCAGTTTTTTGATCTGGTGAATGGCCGCAAGGTCGATTTTTCCCGCATCACTCCCAAGCTTTCCTGGCTCAATGAAAAACCTACATGGAATGATTGTGAGGAAGATTTGATGGTGCAATATACAGTGCCGCCAGCCGATAGCAGCATTGATGTGGAAAATGCAGGCGATATCAAATACTATGGCTTTACCGCCAAGCTTTACTATCAGGGAGAGCCTCTGGATTGCATTAGTACTCCTTCAGCCCTTATTCTTCATGAGCAACGTCTCAATAGCCGCCGTCGTGGACTTGCTCCAGGAGGTCTGTTGCCCGATGATGGATTGTCTCCCTACGCGGAAGAGGCTGTGCCCTATGCTGAGGAGATGGAAGAATCACGCGATGAATACTTATGAATCCTATATTTACAGAATTGCCGGCAAAGCTTGGTCTCTACATGCTCAATGAGCTGTTATGCTCGCGCGAGCATAGCGAATTATACGCTGCCACGCAGAGCTATGTGGATCGCTCTGTGGTGATTGAAGTCCTGCGACCCGGAAGCGATCCGGTCGTGGTGGAGCAATTTCGCGAAAGTACGCGGAATCGCGCGGCTGCTGGCATTGCTCATGTTTGTCCGGTTCTGGAATCCGTCCAGACAGGCACCTTTTACTATCTTATTCAAGAGCAACCGCGGGGAATTTCTCTCAGTTCACTTGTGGCCCAAGGAGATCGACTCAATTATAATCAGGGATTTACTCTTGTTGAGCATGTGGCGGAGCTTTATGAGTCTTGCCGCCAGAAAAACTTGGCTGCTGCTCCCTTGGATGCCTCTTCTGTTTATCTGGATCGTGATGATTTCTCCTTTTTCTCTCCTGTTATGGCAGGCGTCGCAGATGATGCTCACCGTGATGCACAGATGCTCGGACTGGCAGATCTGCTTGAGCAGGTGCTGCCGCCTGAGCTGCTTGCGAAGTCAAAACTTTCGGTGGTGGTACACTGGCTGCGCAATGGCTACGGTGGGGTATCGCTGGAGTGGCAGCCCTTGCTTTCGGCTCTTTCTTCTTTGCGTACCCAGAAGGGGGGAGTAGACAAAGATGGACAGCACTTCGGTAACCTCATCCTGCGCTATGCGAAAAGACGCTACTTAAAGCGCGCTCTGCGTTCCATTGCTTCACACGGCAAACAGATCGCTCTTGCAGTGCTCGCCATTCTCGCCATCGGGGCTAGCGGGTATTGGTTGGATGGCGCGCAAGAGGATGAGAATTTGTTGCCGGCGGTGACGGAACAGTACGTCTATTGCAAATCCGGGGGTACGGACTGGCGAGTGGATATTGCCCCGGTGAGCGTTCGTCAATATGGTGATTTTCTGGAGGCTTATGCCCGTATGAGCGACGCGGAAAAGACAAAGTTGCACGCGGATATTCCCGTTGGTGTTGAAGATCATATTCCCCTTGATTGGAAAGATCAGCTGGCTCGCTCCAAAGAAAAGGGCAAGGAAGGTGAGAATTCGCCGGTGCTTGGCGTGTCGTACGCGGATGCCGTTGTATACACCCGATATGCCAAACGGAGACTCGCCGATGTTGATATGGTGAAAACGGCTCTCAAACATGCTTCCCCTGACACCGGTGTGGAGGAATGGACCTCTACTTGGGTCAAGAACATTCCCCCTTACGATACTCATTTGATCGTGTTTCCCGCTCAAGGGGACACGATGATCCGCGAAACGATGCCTGAGCAAAAATCTGCTTCCCGCGGTTTTCGCACGGCAACAAAACTGAAAGACTCTGAAACATCTGCCAAACGATGAACTCTGTACGCCCTATCTTAGCAACTTTGCTCTTCCTCCTCGGGTGGGGAGCAGCCACCCCCGCTTTTGCCCAACTTGATGTAAGACTGGACCCGTTGCGGCGAGATTATGTCCTTGGTGAAAATGTGAAATTGCGGCTCATGATAACGAACCGGACGGATGCACCTGTATCTCTGGTCAGCACTCCGGGACGCAGCTGGTTATACCTGAATGTGGCTCGCCGTGGCGATGTTTCGTCGATACCGCCCAGTGCCATTCCTCGCTACCCTAATATCACGATAGCTCCCGGATCAAAAAAAGCCTATGATATTGAGCTTGAGCCGGCCTACAAATTACGTAAGGAGGGCATGTACCGTGTGATAGCCACGCTACGTATGCCGGATATGAGTACGACGTATTCTTCCAATAATTCGACCTTTAATGTGAATTCTGGCGGAGAACTGCAATCCTTTCATGTCCAGGTTCGTGGGCAACGCCTGATTTTAAGTGTACGCTCCTTACTCATCAAAGACAAAAATTTACTTTTCGGGCAAGTTATAAACGCCGATACGCGCTTGGTGCAGGGAGCTTGTTTCCTGGGGCAATACCTCAACTTCATGAAACCGCGTGTTATGTTGGATAGTGCGCAGAATTTGCACTTGCTCTGTCAGAGCACCCCAAAATTCTTTACCTACTCGGTGATGAATACATACGGTGAGCGTCGGGAATATAAAATCATGAAGCAAATCGGCGGACCGGTTGACCTTGTCAGTTCCGGTAAAGGTATTCGCTGCGTTGGTGTGGCTCCCTATGTGAAACCCAAGGGCGAAAAAGCAAAGTATCACAGCGCGACGGATCGCCCCTGATTCCTTATTTATGTCAATCCCTACGATAGCGATTGTCGGACGCCCGAATGTTGGGAAGTCTGCCCTCTTTAATTGGCTGGTGGCACGTAAGATCGCCATCGTTCATGACCAGCCCGGCGTTACACGTGATCGTTTGAGTGCACCTTTGCGCCGCGCTGAGTACGAGGCTCTGGTGGTGGATACGGGTGGTATAGGAGCTGAGACGGGTGACGGTTTTACGGCTCAGGTAGCAGCGGAAGCGGATATTGCTCTGGCGGCGGCGGACATCATTCTATTCGTTTGTGACTGTCGGGAGCATCTTACTCCCATCGACCAAAATATCGCGCACCAGTTGCATAGAAGCCGAGTGCCGGTGTTTCTCGTGCTCAACAAAGCGGATACGCCGGAGCAGGAACTTGCCCTCGGAGAGTTTTCCCGCATGGGTTTTGAAAAATATGTTTTCACTTCTGCGGCACATGGTCGTGGTCTGGATCATTTGACGGAGCTGCTCAATCATCAGCTCAGCAAGCTCGGCGCAGATCCCTCTCATTCGGGGGCTGTAAGCGGCGATTCCGGGGATGAGCAAGACTCGGTCGCTGAACAGGCGATACGCATGGCGGTTGTGGGACGTCCTAATGCGGGCAAGTCATCGCTCATCAATGCCATTCTCTGCGATCAACGAACAATTGTTTCGGAAGTTGCCGGCACCACGCGCGACGCGGTTGACATACCGTACCGACGAGGAGAGGAGGATTATTTGCTCATTGACACTGCCGGAATGCGCCCCCGCTCCAAGCGCGATACCTCTGTGGAGGTATTTTCAGCGATACGCAGTGAGAGAGCTATCCGACGCTCGGACGTTAGCTTACTCGTGATAGATTGCGCCGAAGGAATTACCCACCAGGATCGCCGCATTGCTGCCACAATTGCTCAGGAGAAGAAACCCTGCCTTGTTGTGTTGAATAAGTTTGATCTGTTTTGCCCGGAGGCTCCTCTCAAGGCTCGTCGAGATGAAGTGCGTCAAATGGTGGCTGAGCAGCTCTTTTTCTTGGAAAATCCGCCGCTGGCTATCGTTTCCGCTAAGGAGAATACAGGCATAGATTCCATATTTTCGGCCATTGAGAAGCTAAAAAAATCGTGCCAGAAAATCCTTGGTACTGGCGCATTGAACCGCATTCTCCAACGGGCCATGCTGACTAATCCTCCACCCGCGGCAAAATCAAATGGTCGATGCTTGAAGCTGTATTACGCAACAGTGGCTGTGAATGAGAAGTATACGCGCCTACCCGTGCCGACCTACGTTCTTTTTGTGAACGATAAGCGTATGCTGAGCGAGAACTATGCGCAGTACTTGCGCAATGCAATCCGGAAGCATACGGGGGCGGTAGGTGTCCCGGTGGTTTTGTCTCCACGTTCTCGAGTCCGATCGTCTGCTTAGATCCTTTCATCCCACACTCTGACATGATGCAGCCCGTCCTCGAAGTTTCAAAACTGTGTATGCGCTTTCCCATGCAGCACAGTTTGCTTTCCCGGAGCCGCCGATGGGTGCGTGCCGTCGATGGAGTGAGTTTTTGCATTCAAGCCGGGCAGACTCTTGGCCTTGTCGGAGAATCAGGGTGCGGTAAAAGCACCATTGCCCGATGTATTGTTCGCCTCGTAGAACCCACGGACGGTTCAATTCGATTACTCGGACGCGATATTACACACACGCCACAGTGGCGTCTCCGTAGAGCCCGGCGTGATATGCAGATGATGTTTCAGGATTCTGCTGAGGCTCTTGACCCGCGCATGGATGTACAGCGCATCATCGAAGAGCCTCTGCTGGTGCAGGGTGGTTTCTCGCGTCGGGAGCGTCATGAACGCGTGGCTGAATTGTTGGACCGTGTTGGTCTTCCACAGACTGCGTTGACAAAGTTCCCACATGAGTTTTCCGGGGGGCAGCGCCAGCGAATCTGTATTGCTCGTGCGCTCTCTTATTGTCCCAAGTTGCTCGTTTTGGACGAGCCGGTGAGTGCATTGGATGCATCCGTGCAGTCTCAAGTCCTCAACTTGCTCGTGGAGCTCCAAAGAGAGTTGCAATTGGCTTACCTTTTCATCTCGCATGATCTCTCAGTTGTGCGTCACGTGTCTGACCGTGTTGCTGTCATGTATTTAGGAAAGTTGGTTGAGATAGCGGATGCGGATATTCTCTATAAAAACCCGCGTCACGCTTATACCAAAGCCTTGCTCGCCGCTTTGCCGTCGGTTGATTTCCAAAAGGAGACGAATACTGATTGTTTGCTTGTCGGAGAGCCTCCCAGCCCGATTGATCCGCCTCCTGGCAGCGCTTTTGGTCGGCGCATAAACCACCCGCTTGCCGAGGCCACAATTGGTTTGGATCTTACGCCGGTTGAAATCGAGCCGGGTCATTGGGTGGCACCCGATCCGTGTGCGTTGTCGCCGGAGGATGCAGAAGCGTTATCAGTTAAGGTCGGATAGTTTCAAGATGTTTTTTATGCGTTCCATCATTGGTATGCGCCGTAGCAACCAGACGGAGGAGATGTCGTTTCTCGACCATTTGGAGGAGTTGAGAAAAACCTTAATCCGCATGGCTCTTGTGACTCTGTTAGCCATGGCCGTTTGTTTTGCTTACACTCCAACTCTGCTTGGCATGCTGCGCCAGCCGGTGGAACATGTGTGGCTGGAACACGAGCGTCAATATTTACCGGACGGGGTCAATGCTCAGAATTGGGTGCTGGCTAAGGAACTCCAATTTTCTCGAGCAGGTTTGCCGCCAAAACTCCGCTCAACCGTAGAGTCGCGCCTCGGTAGCGATGTCTTGCTACTGACTGATGCGTTGGATATTCTACGCGCCGCATCCTTGCTGCCCGAGCACGAGCAGCTTTCTTTCCTGAAAGAAACCGGTGATTCTCCGGCCGCGCGCATGGCCCTTGCTCTGCACAATTCTCAAGCAGATTTACACACGGGGCAGGGCCGTCATGAAGCGCGTATGATGGGGGCTTTTCAGCCGGGGGAAGCATTCATGCTCTCCGTGCAATTAGCTTTTTTCGGCGGGGTCGTCTTGGCGAGTCCTGTTTTGTTATACTTGGCGCTCGGTTTTATCATGCCGGGGCTGCTGGAGCATGAACGTCGCGTACTATTGCGCAGTTTGTGGTGGGGAGTGCTGCTATTCCTGCTGGGCTGCTCTTTTGCCTACTTGGCTGTCCTGCCTCGCGTATTGGCGTTTTTCTACGAATATTCGTGGACGTTAGGCATTGAAAACGACTGGCGCATTGGGTATTACCTGAGCTTCGCCGTCAAGCTTATTTTAGTGTTTGGAGTGATTTTTGAGTTGCCCGTGCTGCTCTATCCTCTCATGCGGTTAGGAGTGCTGACGCGGAAGCGTATGCGCCGATTACGTCCCTATGTGCTTGTGGGCAGCTTCGCCGTAGCTCTCGTTCTCGCCCCGGCCCCGGATCCCGGCACCATGTTGCTCATGGCGTTGCCTCTCTATTTTCTTTACGAGTTGTGCCTTCTTTTTGCTAAAAACGACAACTCCTCCTCCCAATCCTCTCCCGCGGCAAAATAAGTGTGCACAGGGGAACTCTTTCCTCCACGGACTGCGAAACAAGCGGTACGCGTGCCGCCTCTTCCCTCGCCTCTCTGGATGCCGACTTGGCCGACGCCCTCGCGCGCTGCCGAGCCCACCCAGTTGCGCGACATCCACATCCAGGTCAAGCTCCCGGAGAAGCTTCGCCAAAAGCTGGAGGCGGAAAAAGCTGCCGCTTCATCCGACGAAGCCGATGCCCCCGCCAAGGCTTGACGCTTTCCCTTCCGTGCGCGACCCTTTTCGGAGGGTTTCCGTTGTGTGCGCGCCGTGCTTTTCGGCGGCCTCGACACGTGTCCCCATAAAATTTCTCTGGGCGCAAGGCGGCTTGCGCTGCCCATTTACGATGCGATTTGAATGTTCGCGCGCTACGCGCGGGGAGGCAAAGCGACCAACGGCCCCGTGTAGGGTACACGCGAAGCGGGCGGTAAAGCGGTTGGACAAAATGCGTGAGCATTTTTGCCCGCAGGGCGCTGAGGTAGTGCGGTACCGAAGCGTCAAAGCGTAACTCCCGCCGCTTTCTTCCTATCAACGCATCATCATTTCAAGAATTCCGCTACGCACCGGCTCAGCAACCTCTCGCCACTGGCGCGCGAATTCCATGAGAAAGCCCACGAGGGTTCGAAGTGGGATTGGACAACGCGTAAGCGTTGCCCGAAAGGCGAGTAGGCAATGGGGTGTCTACGAGTCAACGTACATCGTAAATAACCAACGGGTTATGCTGCATCACGCACTGATAACCGCCTGTTGAAGCCACTGTTTTTCTTGGGACGGATGTGGGAAAACAGCAAAACTGTTATTTATGATTGACATTGCATTCGAAAAACGATATAGTGCGCGTACCTGTTATATTGCTTTACACGGACAATGAAACTAAAACTTACTATCGCGTTGGCGGCATCTCTCGGCCTGAGCAGTTGCTATTTCAATTCGGCGGGGCATTTGTTTGACAAAGCGGGGTATAATGCCCAAGCCAAGTCAGAGGATGCAAAACCGGGGCAGAATGTATATACGGATGGCAGCAAGTACTACGTGGAGCTACCGCGCTACCGTGTGGGCAAGCCGATCAAGACCCAGTACGCTGCGGGGCAAAAGGATGATCGCAAGGAGGAAATACGGGCCACAGGCGACACAGACGTCTTTGAAATCCCTGCCGATTT
>CANQAC010000043.1 GCA_947589345.1 uncultured Akkermansia sp. | reverse complement strand
GCTCGTTTCGCCCCGTCGTTGTGGTGATCCTCGTACATTCTCTCCTTTCTTGCGGCCGCTGCGGATTTTTTTGGCAGAAGCGCCGGGGGGAGTTTATCTCTTTTTAAAAGAGGAGGGCATTCAACGAATCTCTATATAACTGTTTATTAGCAGGATAGAGAGAGTTTTGATGAGCTAACACCCCAGGGAGAGCATTCGCTTCACAAGTGCGGGAAATCTTTATCTCATTGAAAAATAGTGAAAAGTTAGGAAAGAAGTTGACATCTCCTTTAAAAAGAGATAGGCGGCGATGGAGGGAGGCGCAGATTCTTTAATATCAATTTATTGAAAGAAGATGCGGGGGATGAGAATCAACTTTTCACCCCCGGGAGGCAAAAGAGGCGGCAGCACGCTTGACAAGCCCCGGCGGAAACTGAGCTGCAGAAGAATAAGTCGAGAAAAGGCAAACAGCCGCAAACGTAATTACCCCGCCAAGAGGGTTAGCCAGAAATACCCGGTGCGGAAAGCTCGGGCTTGGGGGATGTTGTGATATTAAGGACAGCGCTTGACCAGGCGATATCCTTCTGCTTGGGATGCTTGCTGCAGAAGTCAGCGATCGCCTGTTTTTCAAGTTCGCCCGGAAGTTGGTTCGGGGCGCTCTGAGCAATTTTTGCGCGCAACTCCTTGAGGAAGTCGCACTTGGTAGTTGCTCCATAGGCCACTAACACAATGGTCTCTGCTCCCAGGGGAGGTTCTACCAGCATGTGGTATTCTTCATGCCCCACGCTTGGGAACTTGGCTTCCACGGCGGCGAACGCCAAATTGTCTGTACCATCCTCCCCGGGCAAGATGACCTCTACGCCACCACTGCTGTCATGTGCCACCAAGAAGACACGACAATCCTGTTTTGTTTTGACGCAAAAACGCAGAGGGGCTCCTTCCTCGAAGCGTGGAGCGGGTGTGGTGACACGCAGTAGTACATCAAAGCCCGTGGGCAAATCAAGCAAGGTGCCCGGGAGGCCGATCACCTGCAGCTCAGGTTCAGAAGTTTTCTTATTTTTTCTCTTGTGTACGACAACTTTGTGTTTGGCATTGGGACTCGCCTGTTCCGATTGTGTAACATCAGGTTTACTCTCCTGATGAACCGATGAGTTCGTTACCGGAGGAGTTGCAACTTCCCGGGATTCCACCGGCGGATTGGGAGCCTTTTCAGCGGTCGGGGTTTCGTCAGGTCTTGGCGTCACCTCTGCAACCGGCGTCACATCCTGTGGAGCAGCTGGTTGTGGAGCTGGGGAAACGGGAACTTCCGCGGGCTCTGAAGGTTGGGAGAGTTCTTCCTGAGCGGGGACGTCAGACAGAACTCCATCAAGGTCGCTTTCGCGAGGATTATTGCGGGGAAGTTTGTTTTTCCGGAGACCGGCAGTCCATTTACCTAATTTGCTCTTGCCGGCGGATAGCACACCGCTCCATTTATCTCGAAGAGTCGTCTTATTTTTGGCAGCCAATTCGCTTGCCAGCATTTCTTCGATGTTGGCTTTTGGAATGGTCTCTTCAATTGTTTCTGGAGCGATTGATTCATCAACGATGGGGGGCTCTTCTTGTGCAGGAGACTTCCCCTCTGGTATGTCAGCTTCCGGTTGAGGAGACGCTTCAGGTTGGGGGTAACTCTCGGGTTGAGGAGACGCTTCAGGCTGGGGATAACTCTCCGGCTGAGGGTAGGCTGCCGATTGGGGGTAACTCTCCGGCTGAGGAGATGCTTCAGGCTGGGGATAACTCTCGGGTTGGGGGTAGGCTGCCGGCTGGGGATAACTCTCCGGTTGGGGGTAAGCTGCCGGCTGGGGATAACTCTCCGGTTGAGGGTAAGCCGCCGGCTGGGGATAACTCTCGGGTTGGGGGTAGGCTGCCGGCTGGGGATAACTCTCCGGTTGGGGGTAGGCTGCCGGCTGGGGATAACTCTCCGGTTGGGGGTAGGCTGCCGGCTGGGGATAACTCTCGGGTTGGGGGTAAGCCGCCGGCTGGGGATAACTCTCGGGTTGAGGGTAGGCTGTCGGCTGGGGATAACTCTCCGGTTGGGGGTAGGCTGCCGGCTGGGGATAACTCTCCGGTTGGGGGTAAGCTGCCGGCTGGGGATAACTCTCGGGTTGGGGGTAGGCTGCCGGCTGGGGATAACTCTCGGGTTGGGGGTAGGCTGCTGGCTGAGGATAACTCTCCGGTTGGGGGTAGGCTGCCGGCTGAGGATAACTCTCCGGTTGGGGGTAGGCTGCCGGCTGAGGATAGGCTTGGGCAGGTAATGGGTAAGCTTGCGTGGGTGCCGGGTAAGGCTGCGTAGCCGCTGGATAGGATTCCGGTTGGGAGTATGGCTGCGACAGCGTTGAAGGCGTTGCTGCTTGCGGATAGACTGCTCCTTCTTCCCCTTCGGCGGATTCGTCCTCCTGCACCACCATGGTACAATTACCCATGCGGTACGGTTGATTCATCACCAAGAAATCAGAGACGATTCGCTGATCACCCAAGAAAACACCGTTACTAGATTGATTATCCTGAATGACAAACTGCCCATTCGTGTACGAAATGAAGCAATGAACCCGGGAGAGGTAAGTTTCCTCCGGAAGAGAAATCTCACACGATGGGTCGCGACCAATCCGAAACTGTACACCCTCAGTCAGCGCGAACTGATATGCCGTCGTTTCGCCGGTACTATGGGTGATGTAGATCGAGATCATAAGTCGAACCCCTTCCGCGCATCATTGTATACCAATTTCAGTTCCTATTCAAGTCTCGAGTCAATTTTCACCTCTCCTGATTTGATATTTGCCGGGATGACGATCAGGAGAGACGTAGAGGAAAAGCAGATGCCGCAATGTCAAAAGTCGCAATCGGTCAGCGCGCTCCTGATAGCGAAACGGCAAGGATCATTTCTCAACGCGGGCCGAGATGTCAGTGAGCTTTTGTAGAATGCCTCGCAGAGTAACCACCTGTTCCGGAGAGGGGAGTGAAGAGTTGGGAAGTCTCATGGCTTTTGTCAGCTCGTCCAGCAGGGTGATCATGCGGCCCACTTGCATCTTCTCCGCTGTCTGTGGGTTTAGTCCACCCAAGATTTCGCTAAAATAGGCCGGGCCGTCCGGATAAAAGACAGTGGCTGCTTGCTTGGCGTCAAACTTGGAACAAATAGCTGCTGTGGCAGCTTGCAAAGCGCGAATCCAGCCGCCGAGGGCGATGAGGTGCGCCAAATCGGGGTCACGCAAGGAGACAAGTTCGGCATTGACATCTTCCTGTGTGCTGGCCAAGTTTTTCTTGAAGTCCTCAATCTGCCCTTTTTCTGCATTTTCCAGAAGGCTTGCCGAATGGGCATTCATACGTTCCCCTACGCCGAGAGCTTTACCAAAGCGCGCCAGCTCCAGAGCTATGGGTTTGATGTCATTCATGTGACCGCTCCGCACAGCGATAAAGCCATCTGCCATCAGGTACCCCATCTCCAAAGCTAACTGCCCGGGTTCAGTTGACAGCTCTTCGGGTCTCTTGCGCAGCACGTATTCCTCCGGAATGGCCGGCAAATCGTCCAACTGATTAAAAATTTTGCTGATAGATGGCGCCGTATAAATGTTGATCCCCAGTTCCTGGTTGATCATGGAATCATCCAACTTTGAGTCATCCCGGAACATAGCGGGTACTTCACCGGGTTTGCGGACTCGTTCAGTTGTTTCTCCTTCATCATATTCGGGCGTTCCATCCACAACTTCAATCTCCTCGGAGGATGCATCCGCCGCTGTGCCGGCTTCGGCCTGTGTTGTTTGCGGCGCTTCACCCTCCAACTGCTGTCCTTCCGCACCGGGGAGTCCCCCGAGGCACACTGCTGCGGTTGCTATGATTATATGTGCTTTCATATCAGGTTGATCAAGCAGTCGCTCCGTCCAGCTGTTTTTACGCTTGACTCATACTTAAGTTTACCTTATTATATGCGCGCGTCAAGCATATCTTCCCGACTGACGCAAAAAAGGAGCATGGGGGAAGAGCCCGCCGCAACAAGAACGCGTGAAGGCGGAGTGTCATATACCGTATGGGCATGGAAGATCATTTCTGGTTCAATCTGCTATGGCTTGCAGCGTACTTCGGGGTACTTGTCTGCATGTCAGGGTTTGGTCTGCACCGCTTGCTCATGGTCATCCTGTACGTGAAACATCGGCGAGAAGTTCCGCATCCCAAAGGGGAATGGAAGGAGCTACCCGTGGTTACGGTGCAGCTGCCAATGTTCAATGAACGCTATGTGGTGGAAGGGTTGCTCCGGAAGGTGACGTCTATTGATTATCCCAAAGAAAAACTGGAGATTCAGATCTTGGATGATTCCACGGATGATACTTGGACTCTCTGCCAACAACAGGTGGACTTCTATGCCAAACAGGGATATGACATCAAATGCTTGCATCGCGCCGACCGTTCCGGCTACAAAGCCGGAGCGTTGGAACAAGCCAATCAAGTTGCCCGCGGAGATTTTTTGCTCATCCTGGATGCGGATTTTCGTCCGGAGCCGGATATTTTGCGCGTCACGATTCCCTATTTCACCGATGACAAGGTGGCGTTGGTTCAAACTCGCTGGGGGCATATGAACCGTCGTAGAAATTTGCTGACTCGCCTTCAGTCCATTTTTCTGGATGGACACTTTGCTCTCGAACAGCTGGTTCGCAACCGCTCCGGTCGTTTTTTCACGTTCAACGGTACTGCGGGAGTTTGGCGGAAATGCGCCATTGAAGATGCCGGAGGCTGGCAACACGATACGATTACGGAAGATATGGACCTTTCCTATCGGGCTCAGCTAAAGGGATGGCGCTTCGTGTACTTGAATGACTATGTGACACCCGCCGAACTACCGGAGGATATGGACGGGTTTAAGACCCAGCAACACCGCTGGACCAAGGGAAGCATACAAGTTTGTAAAAAGATGCTGGGTACCATGTGGCGCGCACCAGTGCCGCTCAAAGTAAAATTGGAGGCGACTACGCACATGACCTGCAACTTTTCGTATTTGGGGCTGGTGTTGCTGTGCGTACTAGTGATGCCCGTGTGTACGGGGGTGGTGCGTCCCAGTGGTGCATGGAGCTGGGATTCTCCGCGCATGTTGATGCTGACCTTTACTTTGTTTTTCTTCGCTACGGTGACGGTATGCTTGTTTTACGTGGTGGCAGAGTACATTGTGCATCCTAAACGTTGGTGGGTTGTGTTCCTGCTGCTCATACCGCTGATGGGGCTCGGCGTGGGAATGGGGGTAAACAACGCCAAGGCCGTCCTTGAGGCGCTTTTTACGAAGGCAGCTGTTTTTGAACGCACTCCCAAGTTCGGCGAATCCGCGCAAGCTAAGCTTTCTGTTGAGCAGCGAGCCAAGGGCTACAAAGCTCTCAAGTCGGGATTTATACCCGTTTTGGAGTTGTTGTTTGGGTTCTTTTTTCTCGCCGTCGAAGTCGGCACGTTCTACTATGGCATCACCGAAAATCTGATGGGCCTGGTCAATTTTATCCTGATGAGCCCTTTCTTGGGCTTTTTCTACACGGGCGCCAGTTCGCTCTGGCGCATTTTCCATGGCATGCTGCGTCGCCGCCGCGGTTCTGTCGCCGTTTCATAAACGATTAACATAATCCGTATCTATGCTCAATCGATTCTACACGCTAATATGCCTTGTCGTATGTCTGTTCGTCTGTGCTTCCTGCCGACACAATGACCCCATGCCCGATACTCCGCCGCGCGCCGTTGTTCGCGACGGTGTTGCCATCACTCTGCGCGACCAGAAATTGACGGTATTTCGCAGCGGGAAAAAGGTAAAAGACTATGAAATCAGTTCGTCCAAGTTTGGCATGGGCAGCAGCTTGGGGAGCAATCGCACCCCGCTCGGTATTCATGCCGTGACCAAAAAGGTGGGAGAAGGGCAGCCCGATGGCATGGTGTTCAAGGGTTGCAAACCCACCGGTGAAGTTGTGGCAGCCGACAGCGGTCGAGACCCCATCGTCACCCGGGTTATTCAACTTGCCGGTCTGGAATCCTTCAACAAAAACTCCCATAGCAGGCATATCTACATTCATGGAACTCCCGAGGAACGCTATATCGGACGCCCCGCTTCGTACGGTTGCATTCGCATGCGCAGCAAGGATGTGAAGGATCTCTACCCCTATGTGTACCGCGGTATGCCTGTGGCTATCGAAAGCTGTTCGCAGTCCACCTATATGCGGGCGGAGCGCGAAAATGCCCGATCAATCGTTGTACCGCCGTCTGTGATAGCAAAGCTTCCGTCGGAAACAACTCTGCGCATGGCTGGGGCATCGGCCGGTTCCAAGCGCCGGTTCGGTACTCGCTTGGCCCGTGCATCGGTCCATGATGCCTTGACCGGTCGCAGCGTTGCCTTGAGACGTTCCAAATACGCCAACTCGATTCAATAATGATGGAGACACTCAGCGCATTCTGGCACACCACATGGCTTATTGTGCTGGTGGTGTTGTTCTTTAACTTCATGATTTTTGTGCATGAATTGGGACACTTTTTGGCCGGCAAGTGGCGCGGGGCGTACATTGATCGGTTTCAAATATGGTTTGGGCGACCTCTGTGGAAGAAAAAGATATGGGGAGTGCAGTGGGGCATTGGGTGGATTCCTGCAGGCGGTTTTGTATCCCTCCCGCAGTTGGAATCTATGGAGGGAATTGAGGGACGGGCTGATGTTCCGGCAGGTCTTAAGCCGCTCAAACCATTAGACAAAATCATCATCGCTGCTGCCGGTCCGTTTTTTTCGCTGCTGCTAGCTTATGCATTTGCGGTAGTGGTTTGGGTGGCCGGCAACCCGGAGATGGAACCGGTGCCGCCCCAAGTGGGGTATGTGATGCCGGGGAGCCCTGCACAGCGAGCCGGTATTTTACCGGGTGACACGATATTGGCTGTGGATGGGCACACGGTTTCGCAATGGACTGGTCATTTGGAAGGAGTGCGTGAGCTCATTGCTCTGAGCGAGGGAGAGCGGATTCGTTTCACACTGAGACGGCCGGGCGTGGCACAGCCCATCTCGCTTGAATCCGGGTTTGAGCTGCCTCAGAAGAAATGGTGGCAGCGACAGGGAATGCGCCGACTGGGTTTCCTGCCAGCGTCTCCATTGGTGGTTGAATCGGTGAATCCTAATTCGCCGGCTGCGCTTGCTGGTCTCCAGCCGGGTGCCCGCATTGTTGCCGTGAATGGGCAATTTGTGTACTCGCCCGTCGCGGTGCAAGAGGCGTCCAAAACCGGCAAATTGCTGGATTTGCTCGTGCTGCTCCCCAATGGCTCCAGCGCTCATCTTACCGCTCAGCCGCGCATCCCGGATAATTGGATGGGACGTCCCGGAGCTTTTCCTCTCCTGGGCCTTGCATGGAGGAATGCGTTGCCAAAAGTCAATATGACCCATCCATCCCCGCAGGAGCAAGTTAACCTCAGTTTGCGTTGGATGTACGATACCCTCAAAAAAATTTGCGCCCCGGGGAGTAGTGTCAAAATGGAACATCTCTCAGGGCCCGTGGGTATCGGCAATTACATTTACCGCATGATGGAGGTCGGGGAAGGAGTGGGGTGGCGCCTTGCTCTGTGGTTCGCCGTGGTACTCAATGTGAACTTGGCCGTTCTTAACATATTGCCATTGCCGGTGGTGGATGGCGGGCATGTGACACTGGGCATCATTGAGCTGGTGCGGGGCAAACCGGTCAGCGGCAGTTTCTTGAATTGGATTATGACGGCATTTATTTTTCTTATTTTTGCCTTTTTCCTGTTTGTCACATTCAAAGATGTGGGTGATATGATCGGCGGTTCTTCCGAACCCCCGGCCCTTCCCGCTCCGGTCTTCCACGCGCAATAATTTTTTACTCAGGCAAGATGTTTGTTGATCACATCAGGATCTACGCCAAGGCGGGGAAAGGGGGAGACGGACTGGCGAGTTTCCGCCGGGAGAAGTTTGTGCCGCGTGGAGGACCCGACGGCGGGGATGGCGGAGATGGCGGCAGTGTGATATTCGAGGTGAGCGACAGTGTCAACGATTTGCGGCAGTATTTTTTCGAGCCCAAACTTGTGGCGGGAAACGGCATGCCAGGCATGCGCGCACTCAAGCACGGTAAATCCGGCAAAAGCGTCATCGCCAAAGTTCCTCCCGGGACCCTTGTTCACCGTAGCAATGCAACCACCTTGCAAGAGGCGTCATGGCTCGAAAAAGAAGGGGATGGAATTCAAACTGAACAGATCGCTGACCTCACTAAAAATGGTGAACGCTTTGTCCTCTGCCAGGGCGGGAAAGGTGGTCGAGGCAATTGGCATTTTCGTTCTGCTACCGATCAAGCTCCTACCACTTTTGAGCCAGGCACTGAAGCTGAAAGCGGCGTTTTCTTCCTGGAACTGCGTCGTATAGCAGATGCTGGCTTGGTGGGCTATCCGAATGCCGGAAAGAGTTCGTTGCTGAGGGCTTTATCGCGGGCCACACCGAAAGTAGCCGCCTACCCCTTTACCACTTTGCAACCAGTGGTCGGCGTGGTAGAATTCGATGGATACAGGCGCTGTGTGGTGGCAGATATACCGGGACTCATTGAAGGGGCGTCGAGGAACAGGGGACTTGGGCATGAGTTCCTGCGACATATCATGCGCTGCCGCATTTTACTTTTTGTGGTGGATATGACGGGACTGGAGCATGATCCGGTGGAGGCCGTTCAGACGCTGCGTACTGAAGTGAAGCTGTATTCTGACGAACTCGCGATGCGTCCATGGCTGATTGTTGCCAACAAGATGGATGACCCCACGTCCGCTCCGAATCTCGAAATTTTGCGTTCTCGCTTTCCCAAGGTTGAGATACTTCCAGTCTCAGCCCTCCAAAAATCCGGGTTGGAGCCTCTGCGCAATCGTTTGCAGCAGCTTCTTTCCTGAGCTTGCGGAGGGTGGTCGGAATTACGGAAATAACAGTTTCCTCTATTACTCTGCTCCGTGTGAACTTGAGCGTTCAAAAGGGGTCAGCGCCGGTGGAGCGTCGGAGAAGAGCCATACATTTTGCTTGACTAAAATCAGGTGAGGTGCTACTCTTCGCCGCGTATGGCAAAAGTTCCCGTTATTCAGCTTCGCAAAGGACATGCGGTTAATTACAATGGAGATATCTGCATCGTGCGTGAGAGTCAGCTCAAGACGCCGCCGCGCATGGCGTCCTACGTTCAGATGACCATTCGCAGCATTGCCACGAAGAAAGACTACAACCTGAGGCTCACCTCCAATGATTTTTTGGAGGGAGTGATGCTTACCCGCGAGGAGATGGAATTCTCGTATGTGGATGGCATGGGGTATCATTTCTTGAATACGGAGACCTACGAGGATATTTGCGTGAGTGAAGATATTGTGGAGCCGGTGAAAGATTATCTGATTGAGGGCAACTCGTATGTGTTGCTCTTTACAGACGAGACAGCATGCTCCATTGAATTGCCAGCGGCTATTACCATGGAGGTAGCTGAAGCGCCGGAGGGGGTGAAAGGAAACTCTGCCAACAATGTGTACAAAAGCGCTACGATGACCACGGGACTCGTGGTCCAGGTTCCCCTTTTCATCTCTGCCGGGCAAAAGATTTCGGTGAAGACGGAGGATGGGACGTACTTGGGGCGTGTGAATAACTGAGGTGTGTGTACAACTGCGGATACATCCGAGGTTTTCCGAGGTGCAGGCTGGTTGCGTGTGACCAATGAAAATATCCGTACTGGCCAGTAGTAGCCACGGCAATGCGTCTGTCGTCTCTGCCGGACGGACCGTTTTGTTGGTGGATGCAGGTATTTCGGCGCGCCGAATCAAGCAGGGGATTGAATCCTGTGGGCTGACATTGGCGGATATTTCCGGGATATGCATCACGCATGAACATGGGGATCACATCGGAGGTTTGGGGGTATTGTCCGGTAAGGTAACCGCGCCGTTGTACTGTTCGCGGTATTTGAGAGAAGACATACGGGGAGTGGCGCCTGGTTTGACCATCACCTGTATTGAACCCGGCGTGAAGGTGCAAATAGGGGAGATTCAGGTGCGACCTATCAGCGTGAGCCATGATGCTATTGATCCTTTAGGTTACATCTTTGAGGCGGATGGGGTGCGGCTGGGTTATGTGACCGATACGGGTCATGTGACGCGCGGTATGCGGGTAGCGTTGCAAGGATTGGATGCGATTTATCTGGAGTCAAACTACGATCTTGAGATGCTGCATGGCTCCGGGCGGCGGCCGGAGTTGATCGAACGCATAGAGGGACTCTGGGGACACCTCTCCAATGCTCAGGCATGCGAGTTGATTGAGCAGATTGATCATCCGGGGCTGAAACATGTGATACTGGCGCATCTTTCTCCGGAGTGCAATACACCGGAATGTGCCGGAGGAGCGATGCAGGCTGTATTGAATAAACTGGACCACGCAACAACGCTGCACATCGCCAGACAGGCGGACCTGCTTCCGTGGATTGAGTTGTGAGAATGTTGCTTGTTTTAAGCCCTGCAGCACGTGCGTCGCACGGCTTCAAGTTCTGCATGGGGATCAATGTTCGGGGAGAGGGACTCCGCAAAGCTGAGGGATGAGATATGAGAGGGATCCGGTGGCAGAGTGAGCGCAGAAGTGTCAACGACCACATCCAGAAGAGCGGGACCGCGTGCGGCCAGCCACGCACGTACGGCGCCGGATAATTCGGCCGGGAACTCGATGCGCGAGGCTGCCAGGCCTATGCTGCGCGCGAGAGCGGCGTAGTCGGTGTGACGCAAAGAAGTTCCATATTGCCGGGATCCGGTAAGTTGCTGTTCAAGGGCCACAAGGTCAAGGGCCGAATTATTATAGACAAGGATTTTTACAGCGAGGGAT
Source organism: uncultured Akkermansia sp. (assembly GCA_947589345.1). GTDB lineage: Bacteria > Verrucomicrobiota > Verrucomicrobiia > Verrucomicrobiales > Akkermansiaceae > Akkermansia. Next base: position 6,527 of record CANQAC010000043.1, on the reverse strand, counting down.
TCTTGGAGCAAGGTAAGAAGATCGCCCGGTAACATGCTGAGGCCGCCATCTCCGCACAGGGCGATCACTTGCCGCGAAGGATAGGCTGATTTGGCGCCGATGGCCATAGCGAGAGAACAGGCCATGGAGCCATGTTTGAACGAGCCGATGATGCGACGGTGGGTAAGAGCTTGCACATAGCGAGCCGCCCATATGACAGGAGTGCCTGTGTCGACGGTGAACACAGCGTCCGGCTCTGCCAAGTCACTTACAAGTCGGGTAAGAAACTCTGGGCGGATGGGAGCATGTTCATCTACGTGACGGATGTGAGTTTGTAGACGTGATAATTCTTTACCATGGCGCGAGAGTGAACGGGAAAGAAACTCATCTCCCCGATCGCGCTGCACGAGAGGCAAGAGCATTCGCGCGGTGGAAGCTACATCAGCATGGATACCTAAACATATCGGGACGCGACGCCCCAAAGCTTCTGCACGGCGATCCACTTGAACCACGTGACCGTGCGTAGGCAGGTAGGATCGGTAAGGAAAATCTGTGCCCCACAACACGAGCAATTCTGCCTCGTGCATGGCTCGAGAGGCATCTCCCCAGCCGATCAAACCGCTCATGCCGATAGCAAACGGATTATCGGCTTCCATAATATCTTTGGCTCGCAGTGTGTAGGCGATAGGAGCCCTGATGAGACGAGCAAGGGTGATGAGTTCTCCCTTTGCTCCAGCGCAACCGGCTCCGCATAAAAATGTCACTCGAGAAGAGCGGTTAACGAGGCGTGCGAGTTGAGCAACTTCTTGTTCGGAGGGTATCAATGAAGCTCGCTGTAGAGAAATACTGGGTATTGGTGTGTCGTGCAAGGCGTCGGCTGCTGCCGTGTCTCCGGGCAGTACGACCATGCCGACGCCTGGAGCATCAAGAGCGCAGCGCAGGGCGGCTCCCAGAATTTGATCCGCGTGTTCAGCGCAGGTGAGCAGTTCACAGTAGCGGGTACACTCTGCGTATATATGCGTAGGGTGAGTTTCCTGAAAGAAATCAGTGCCAATGTTAATAGTCGAGATATGGGAGGCAAGGGCGAAGACGGGAGCAGAGCTGCGAGACGCATCATAGAGGCCATTGATGAGATGGAGATTACCTGGGCCGCAACTGCCGCAGCATACAGCGAGACAGCCGCTCATTTGCGCGTCTGCCGATGCGGCAAAAGCAGCCGTTTCCTCATGACGTACATGAATCCAGCGCAGGCGTGGTTCGTGGGATATGGCTTGCAAGACAGGATTCAAGCTATCACCGGCGATACCATAGACCCTCTCCACTCCTTGGGTTACCAACCATTCGACGAGGCGTTCGGATATTGTTTTTCCCATATCCTCTATGTTGTCGCATGTTGTGCCTTGCGACGCAACCTAAATTGCCAACAAAAAGAAACGTATAGCAGTGTGCGAATCAAGTAAAATACGCGCGATCATCTACTTCACTTGCAACGAGAAGACTTGACCGTGGAATGATGGTGCGAGCGTTTGGAGAGGTAGAATAAACGAGGAGATGAGTCCCTTGGTTCGCGGGCGAAAATTTTCCTCAACGCTGAGGGATGAGTTGAGTCGCATACGTGAAATTTGTTCTCCGTCAAGAAAAAGTTTTGTATTGCCCGGCGAGCCGATAAGTTCCAACTTAACGCGTTTACCGATGGGTAATTTAGCCTCATAGGCAAACTCCACGCCATCTGCGCGTCGGAAACCGATGCTGCCATCTTTCATCACGGCGATGAGTTGACCAACAGGCGAGGAGAGCAGTACTTGCTCCTCTCCCTCATTTGCTTCCTGTAATTCCAGTTCCACGGAGAGGTGGTAAGAGGGGCCGAGGTCGGGCAGATCAAGAGATTTGGGCAAATGATCGGGAGCGATAAAAATAGGCTCTGGCAAAGGGTGGAGGTAAAGGGGATTGCTGCCCGGGACAGAGCCTATTTTTTGTACTAAATCGCAGTGTTGTTCAAAGGAGTCCGGTGGTTGAGGAGTACCCCACATTTTTTGGCTGAGCGTATCCAGCGTTTTGGAAATGATTGGCCAGATGTCGTACATGCCGTAGCCGTTGTAAAGGAGGTCGGTGGCATCATTCCAAACGGCAAAGGCTGCGCCGATAAGTTGCGGATGTCCGGCGGGGAGCTTTTCGTCGTACATCATGTTGGGTTGCCAATTTTGATAGAGCCACGCTAGATTTTCGTCGGCCCGATAATAATTGGCATAAGGGACAATGTAGAGGCAGGCGTCATTGGTGTTGATGACATCAAAACCAAGATCAACAGCTTCGTGGGCGTTCATCCAGTCAGAGTTCCAGAGATTAAGTTGGACGCCTTTTGTGGTGACGGGAGTCTTTCCGGGTTTGGAACTCAAACTTCCCCAGATGCGCGGGGTGTGGTGGCGGCTCTGTACGTAGCGTAGCAATCCATCGGTGTACTTCCGGTAATCTTCAGCATCCCCGAAAAATTCATCGGCCCCCACGTGGATGATATCGCAGTCAGCAAGGACAGCAGGCTTGCCTTCTTCCTGCGCGACCATGTATTCATCAAGCAAATTTTCTACGAAGGACAGGGTCTCCGGGTTGGCGGCATCCAACATTTCGCAACGGCGTTTTTCGTGGTGGAGCATGGCCCCTTTGTAGACGAGATCCGGACGAAGGCGTGTGAAGGCAAGGGCATGCCCCGGAGTGTCGAATTCCGGCACGATACGCACTCCTCTCTCGCGAGCGTAGTGCACAAGTTCCATAAACTCTTCTTTCGTGTACGAGACATCCGAAGAGGTGAGCGGTGATCCGTCAGGTCCTTTGCGATCGGATTCGAGACGAAAAGCGGCGTAGCTCTCTTTGAAGGGATCATGCCCGGCATCCACATATTTTTCGTGAAAGATGAAGTTGTTGTTGAGGACAATGTGCAGGTCGTTCATCTTGTACCATGACATGGCATTAATGACATCCCGAAGTTGGGGAAGGGTATAAGGAAGTCGTCCGGCGTCCAGGATAAAACCGCGCACGGGATAGCGGGGAAAATCAATGATTTCGCCGCAGGGGACAGAACCGTTGTGCGTGCGCATGATTTGTTGCAGAGTACGGATGGCCCAAACGTGACCCACGGGAGAGGAAGCTCGTATGGAAAGGTGTTCCGGGGTAATGATGATGTGATAACCCTCTTTGCCCAAGAAAGGTTCTTTGTTCATCTCGAAGCAGACATCCCACTGGTGATTCTCACTCCACTCGGCGGGAGACAAGCGGCGCACGGGCAAATTTGTCATATCCCGCAGAGCCTGTTCTTGGAAGTCGGAGAGTTGCGATGCGACACGAACTTCGCCCTGGGGTTTCCACACTCCTTCTGCTCCCTTCCATTGCAGGATAGCGGGGACAACGGCCGGCTTGGGATTAGAGCCGTCGGGTTGGTCAGTTTTCCAATTTGCCGGTACCGTAATGGAGTAGTCGGGGCTATTGACCTGTTTACCGTCCTTGGTAACGCGCAGGAAAAGACTTACGGGAGTATCGGCGATAATATGTTGAGCTACAGAACCGTCTCGGTCGATAACTTGCTTATAATCAACACCTCCTAATTCAATCAACACGCCTTCCACCTTGGGGAGTACGATGCACGCAGAGGCGGTGTCCAAGGTCGGTGCCGGTAGGGCATCGGCAATCTCCTGCGGTGACTGGGCGGACAAGACTGAGGCAGCAATCGTAGTCATGACCAGGTGGTATGAAATTTTCATCGGGTGTGTCTATTACAAAGAACAGTACGCACAAATGAGAGTCGAACTTTCAAAAAAGAAACGCAGGAGCGAGTCATCACATTCTCATCTGCCGGATGGCTTCAGCCATATCTGCGGCGCGGAAGGTGGAGCTCCCTGCTACCAGACAGTCTGCGCCGGCATTGCGGCAGAGGGGGGCTTGAGCCGGGCCAATGCCGCCGTCCATTTGAATGAGAAAGCGTAAACTTTGTGTGGTGCGTTGCTCACGCAAGAAATGCACTTTTTGAAGCACTTCAGGCATAAAACTCTGCCCACCGAAACCGGGGACTACACTCATCACCAACACGAGGTCCACTTCGGCCAGGTATGGGAGAGTGAGCTGCACAGGAGTGGCCGGGTTCAGAACGAGACCTGCCTTGGCTCCAGCGGCTCGCGTGGCGGCAAGGGTGGCGTGCAGATCAACAGCTCCTTCGCGCTCCACATGGATGCTGATGAGGTTCATGCCGGCCTTGAGGAAACGGGGCAGGTAGTGGTCGGGGGCATTGATCATGAGGTGAGCATCTAAAAAAGTGTCATCCGGTACACTTTTACGGATAGCTGCACACACATCTGGCCCAAACGAAATGTTATCCACAAAGGCTCCGTCCATTACATCTAAGTGCAGCCAGTCTGCCCCAGCCTTTAATGCACGCTTCGCTTCTTCTTCGATTCGCCGAAAATCGCAAGCCAACATGGAAGGCGCTATTAACATGCCACGAGCATAACTGCTGGATCAGAACATGTCAAGTTAATCCCGCTGTAAAGCGAGATATCGTGTTGCCAACACGCTGGGGGCGGATTCTTAACGAGAGTGCTTGTAAATTGCAAAAAAATGCAGCAAAATGAGGCGGACGCAGCGTGAAGATGAGGCAAATTATTATACATGTGGACATGGATGCTTTTTTTGCATCCGTGGAAGTGAGAGATAATCCTGCACTGCGAGGAAAACCCTTGATTATTGGTTCGTTGCCCGGGGAGCGTGGAGTGGTTGCCACGTGCAGTTACGAGGCGCGGCGATATGGTGTACATTCAGCGATGAATATCAAGGAAGCATACCGTCTGTGTCCCATTGGTATTTACATGCATCCGAATATGGATAAGTACAGAGCTGTATCTGCTCAGCTTCATAGGATATGGAATACGTATTGCGACGCCGCGGAGGCAATAGCTCTTGATGAGGCTTATTTGGATGTGACCGACAGGGCTGGAGACATGAGAGGCGCGCGTGAAATTGCTCAGATTATTAAGCAGCGCACGAGAAATGAATTAGGTCTGACTTGTTCTGTGGGTGTCGCGTACTCTAAGGCTGCAGCAAAAACAGCAAGCGAGGAAAAGAAACCCGATGGATATTTTGAGATACCCACGGCTCAGGATTATGTGAATCTGGTTGTCAACCGAGATGTCCGTGTTATCTATACGGTCGGGGAAAGAACTGCTCAAAAGCTGTACGCTGCCGGTATACGCACCGTTCGCGACATTTGGGAAAATAACGAAACCGTCATTCGCCTACTTGGTAAGCAAGGACGATGGATTGTCGGGCTCGCTGAGGGAAAAGATGAACGCAAAGTGACGCCCTATCGTCCTCAGAATGTCCGTTCTATCAGTCGTGAGGTTACTTTCCAAGAGGATGTGAGCAATTTCGAATTGCTCAAAGATGTTCTCGTCCTGCTTGCTTTGTGTGTGGAGCATCGAGCGAAACGGCACGCGTTGTGTGGCCACGGAGTGACCTTGAAACTTACCTACGCGGATATGAAAGGAATTACTCGTTCTCGGAGTACGACAGGCCGTAATACCGCTGCCTCCATCTACCGGGAAGCAGTCAGGTTGCTGGAAAATGTAGAGAGACGGCCGGTACGCCTTGTTGGTGTAGGTATCTATAACTTGTCCGGAGAGGAGGAACGACAGCTTATCATGGAGTCCCTTCTTCCGGATAGCGATGGCAGGCAGGTTGTGGGTACGGAGATATTGCTCTCAGAGCTAAAAGAACGATACGGGTTAGATTTCGCAGGGCATTTGGAGCAGGTATACCGCGTGGACACGCTTCACAAAACGGTGGAATACATGAGGAAGCATATATGACAGCCACGTAAAAAAGGCTTGCCAACGCAAGCCTTTTTGTAAACATGTTACGCACGAGAGGACTCGAACCTCCACGGAGTTACCCACTAGAACCTGAAACTAGCGCGTCTACCAATTCCGCCACGTGCGCATGGTGCGAATCTGTGCAGCGTATTGAAGCATACCTTGCCCGAGGATGCAAGACTAAAGTGAGCAAAAGAAGGATTTTTATCAATCGATAAAGGGGAGAAAAGAGGCAGGAACGGACAACCGTAACAGGCATTGCGCATCACAAAATTAAATGAACGCAACGAAGAATTTATTGTGAATTGCAAGAACAAATGCAACATATGACAGAAAGAGTTGAAGTCATGCGAAGAGAGGGGTAAAATAGTGACGGAAGGAATGAGCCATATGCCAGGCGGATTTGCCATTGAAGATGGCGCGAGGGTAGCGATTCATCCAGAGAGCGATGGCGTTGAGAGTTGTTTGAGAGACGCGGGAGAAATCCGAGCCCTTGGGGAAGAAGCGACGGATGAAGCGATTGGCATTTTCATTGCTGCCGCGTTCGGAGGCACAGTAGGGATGGGCGACGTAATGGACGGTACGAGCTTTGTTGGTGGCGAGGCAGGAGGAAGAGATGGAGGCAGAGTCGGCGAACTCGCAGCCATTATCGGTGGTAATGGAGCGGAAAATAGAGGCGAAGCGATTGGCGCCGAG
>CANQAC010000042.1 GCA_947589345.1 uncultured Akkermansia sp. | reverse complement strand
TACTCTAGCATGCTTTGAACTTCTTGGCACCCTTTTTTGTGCCAAGTACCTGTTGCATTTAATTTTGCGATCCACATGAGCATAGCGTCACAAAAAACCTGCTTGACACGAAGTTGGACGCGTGATACCTTACAGAGGATACCATGCTGCGTCTCATGCAAAGATTTTGTCTGGCAGCCACAACCATGGGCGGATTTGCCTGCGGAGCTGAAGAGGCGCACGAAGGACTGAGTACCAACGCTCCCGTCCTCTGGGAAATCCCGATACCTTTCTGGGAGGGGCATACGCTACCCATTAGTAATTCGCTGATCATGCTGGCGATAGCGGTCGTTCTTATCACCCTTTTACTGCGTATAGCCACGAGAAAAATGGAACGTATTCCGCATGGCCTTCAAAACTTTGTGGAATGGGTTTTTGAGATGCTTTACACCTTTGTGGAGGGCCTGACTGGCAAAAAACTCGCCAAGAAATACTTTTGGTACTTTGCCACCGTGTTTCTGCTCATTCTGGTGAGTAACTACATGGGTCTGTTGCCGGGAGTAGGGGAAATCACTTACAAGGGACAACCCCTGTTGCGCGGCGCCAATGCGGATTTGAACGTCACGATTTTCCTGGGCTTTTTCTACGCGCTGCTATGGTTTATTTGGGTGCTCCGCGAACAGGGGCTCACCCAATTTATCGTTCATACCTTTGGCCCCAAAGGCGGACTCACCGGGTTTCTTAAATACGCATTGCTGCCCATTTTCTTCTTCGTGGGACTGATTGAAGTCCTTTCCATCTGCATACGTCCTGTGGCGCTGGCAGCTCGACTTTTCGGCAACATCTTCGCGGGAGAGGCCATCTTGGAGCAAATGGGCGGCATCAGTTTTGCCGCCATGCTGCCCTTTATGGCACTCGAACTGATCGTGGGTTTTGTGCAAGCCCTTGTTTTCCTGATGCTCACAGCGATCTTTCTCAAGACACAGGTGGGTGGAGATGAAGACGAGGATGCGCACGCCGAAACCTGAAAAGCTTCCTCCTCTCCGGATCATGAAACTATGCGTGACGGGGCGGAGAAAATCACAACTAAACCATACCACCAAACTATGTTACCTATCCTTGCAGAAGCAGCTATTGCCAAGGCCGGGCTTGTCGTCATCGGCGCCGGCTTGGGAATTGGCCTTATCGGCATGAAAGCAGCTGAGTCCACGGGACGCAATCCTGCCTCTTTCGGCAAAGTCCTCACTATCTCAATCCTTCTCGCCGCACTGGTGGAAGGCGTGGCCTTTGTGGCTATCTTCATGGGATAACGCCACACGCATGAGTGGCAGCGTGCCGCGCCTTTGTGCCGCTTGACACGCTGTCACTCGTCGGCTCATCTTCTCACACAACCAACCCATTATAGCCTTCCCCTTTCCTATGAAATTCCTTCTCATCGCCTCTTCCTTCAGCGAGATGGTTGACCAATTTGGTCTGCATACCGAGGCTTTTGTCGCCCACTTTATTGCCTTTGTCATTTTGGCGGCGGTAGTGGTGCTTTTCGGCATTAAGCCGGTGATGCGCCAGTTGGAAGAACGTCGGCATCGCATAGAAGAAGGGGAGGCGATGCACGCTCGCAGTGAGAGGGAGCTTGCAGAAGTGCAAGAGCGTAGCGCCGGCATCGTAGATGAGGCGCACAGCCAGGCAAAGGAAGAGCTGGAGCATGCTCGCCAACTCGCGGAAAATCTGCATAACGAACGTATGGCTAAAGCTGAAAATGATGCTCGAACCATCCTCCATAACGCCCATCAGCAGGCCGAGATTGACACTCGCCGACAGGAGGAGGCCCTGCGGGAACAGTTCGCCAATCTGCTGGCCCAAGCCACCCAACAGGTGACTGGCAAAGTACTTACTGAGGAGGACCACCGCATCATCAACGCGGAAGCCATCAATCACCTGCCCTGACTCACGCCTGAAGAATCATGAAAATCACCAAGGAAGTACAAGCTCAAGCACGCCGCTTGCTGCGTCTCTGTCTGGATGAGAGCGGGCGGCTGCAGGAAGATCTTGTACGCCGTGTTGCGGCTGATATCACAAAAAAGAAGCCTCGCAACTATGCAGAATTGCTCACCTCTTTCACTGACTTGGTACGGATAGAGGTCAACCGCCACACTGCTACCATCACCAGCGCCGTACCCCTCACCGCGCAAGAACAAACTGCCATCCGAGCCAAGTTGGATGCTCGCACCCATGACCTGCGCTACGAATGGCAGGTGCAGCCTGAATTGCTCGGTGGCATCACCGTGCGCGTGGGGGACCAAGTGACAGACGCTTCACTCCGCACGCGCATCAGTCGCCTGGCCCGACTTTCCCAGTAGCTTTCAAACATCTCCACCTACCTCCCTATGAGTAACATCATTCAAGAACTCGAAGAACAAATCCGCAACATATCCACCGCAGCTGTCAGCGAAAATGTTGGCACCATCAAATCCATCGGCGACGGCGTAGCCCACATTGAAGGACTGAGCAACGCCATGCTCAATGAGATGATCGAATTCCATGATGGAACGATGGGACTCGCTATGAACTTGGAGGAGAATGAAGTGGGTGTGGTGCTGCTGGGTAAGGGGTCGGCGCTGAAAGAGGGTGACACCTGCAAAACGACCGGGCGTTTGCTGGAAGTGCCGGTAGGTCCCGGGCTACTGGGACGAGTAGTGGACACTTTGGGCAATCCTCTCGACGGAAAAGGACCTATTTCCTCTGCGGCGCATTATCCGGTGGAGAAGATTGCCTCGGGCATCATTTCACGCCAGGGAGTGAACCAGCCTGTGCAAACGGGTATTCTTCCCATCGATGCCATGATTCCCATCGGCCGCGGACAGCGCGAGCTCATCATCGGAGACCGATCCACGGGCAAAACGGCTATTGCGATCGATTCAATCATCTCCCAAGCCCGGCAAAATAAACTGGCGGAAGATGGGAAATTGCCCGGACACCGTCCCTTACTGAGCATCTACGTAGCCGTGGGACAAAAACGCGCAAACGTTTCCCGCTTGGTGGCCAAACTGGAGGAGAGCGGAGCGCTGCCCTATACCATCGTGGTTGTCGCTTCTTCCAGCGACTCGGCGGCCATGCAATACCTCGCTCCCTACGCCGGATGCGCCATGGGTGAGTACTTCATGGACCAGGGGCAAGACGCTCTCATTGTGTACGATGACCTCTCCAAGCACGCAGTGGCCTACCGTCAGGTGTCACTTATTCTGCGCCGGCCTTCCGGACGTGAAGCGTACCCGGGAGACGTTTTTTACCTGCATAGTCGCCTTCTGGAACGAGCCGCACGCATCAACTCCGAGGGAGGCCGTAAGGGTGGGTCGCTCACAGCTTTGCCCATCATTGAAACACAAGCTGGCGATGTTTCCGCTTACATCCCTACCAACGTCATCTCCATTACCGATGGACAAATTTTCCTGGATACCGATCTATTCTACCAAGGTGTGCGACCCGCCATCAACGTGGGTATCTCAGTAAGCCGCGTGGGGTCCAGTGCTCAGACCAAGATTATTAAAAAACTTGCCGGCTCCGTGAAACTTGATCTTGCTCAGTTTGAAGAACTGCAGGCTTTCGCCCAATTCGGCTCGGATCTGGACGCTGCCACCAAAGCTAAGTTGGAGCGTGGTCGTCGCATTGTGGAACTCTTCAAGCAGGGACAATATGAACCCAAATCTCTCGGTGTTGAGGTGATCAACCTCTACGCCATCCAGAAAGGTTTCCTCGATAAGGTTCCCGTGAGTGACATCCGCACTGTCCGAGCCCGTCTGGAGGAAGAAGCGACTACCACCGCGCCGGATCTGCTCGAGGAAATTGAGCGTGTTCGTGAACTCACCCCGGAACTGGATGCCCGCCTGCAATCCTTCATGAAAGTTTTCACCGACCACCTGTAATCCGCCCCGTTTTCCAACACCATGGCTAACCTTCGCGACATCAAGCGACGTATCAAGTCGGTACGCAATACATCGCAGATCACTAAGGCGATGCAAATGGTGGCGTCGGCCAAAATGCGCCGCGCGCAAGAACTTGCTCTGCACGGGCGAGCCTACATCAGCGCCTTGGCTAATGTGCTTCAGCACCTCAATGCCACCATTGAGCAGGGCGGCGCTTCCCTCATGCAGATGCGTGAGTCCGGGAAACCCCTCGTTGTTGTTATCAGCACCGATAAAGGCCTGTGCGGCGCGCTGAATGCCAATCTCCTGCGAGAAATTATTTCAAAGGCGCCACAGGATGCAGATTTCATGTGCATCGGCTCTAAACTTTCTTCGACTCTCCAGCGACTTGGACGTAATGTTCGTTTCACTTTCAGCGTGAGCGACAGCATGTCCGACGTTGAACTGAAACCCATCTATGAAAGTATTTTCAGAGGCTTCAAAGAAGCCACCTACAATCGCGTTATTGTCGCCTATCAAAGGTTCATCAATGTGATGGTGCAACGGCCACACCTGCGCGAGCTTCTTCCCATCACCGCCGAGGATCTGCGAGAAATTGCAGCGATGGATGATATAGAGGACACACAGACGGACAATTTCCTGCTGGAGCCAACACCAAAAAAACTTCTCGATTCCATTTTACCCCTCTACGCAAGCAACGCTCTCTCCCAACTTATCTTGGAGGGCAAAGCCTCTGAACAATCAGCCCGTATGGTGGCAATGAAATCGGCCACGGAAAACGCGAAAAATCTTATCGGTGAACTCACGTTGGATTACAACAAAGCCCGCCAAACGCAAATAACCAACGAACTGCTGGAAATCACAACAGCCACGCGCGCTATGGAGTAACCACCCTATCTCAACAAAATCTCAAACATACTCCCTTATGAATTCAGGAAAAATTGTGCAAATCATCGGTGCCGTGGTTGACGTCGACTTCTCCGGCGCACAAATGCCTGCCCTCTACAACGCCCTTAACGTAGAATATGAGGCAAACGGCAAACCTGCCCGGCTCACTTTGGAAGTGGAACAGCACCTGCCCGGCGGCTGGGCTCGCACCGTGGCCATGAGTTCCACCGATGGACTAAGGCGCGGCATGACGGTCGTGGATACCGGCGCCCCCATCTCAGTGCCAGTGGGTCCGGAAGTCCTTGGCCGCATCTTTAACGTACTGGGTGAACCGGTGGATGAAAAAGGAGACGTCTCCGCCTCCAAACGGTATCCCATTCACCGTGAAGCTCCCGCGCTGGAGGAACAATCAACTTCATCCGAAGTGCTGGAGTCAGGCATCAAGGTTATTGATCTGATCTGCCCCTTCTTAAAAGGCGGCAAGGCGGGTTCCTTCGGTGGCGCCGGCGTTGGAAAAACAGTTCTCATCATGGAACTCATCAACAATATCGCCAAGGCACACTCCGGTCTGTCTGTGTTTGCCGGTGTGGGTGAACGCACTCGCGAGGGTAATGACTTTTACAACGAGATGAGTGAATCCGGCGTGATCGACCAGAAAAACCCCGCCAATTCCAAAGTGGCCCTCGTGTACGGGCAGATGAATGAGCCGCCGGGAGCCCGCTTGCGAGTTGCGCTCTCTGCTCTCTCCATGGCTGAATTCTTCCGGGATGAGGAAAACCGCGATGTTCTTCTCTTTGTGGACAACATCTTCCGCTTCTCGCAGGCAGGTTCTGAGGTGTCTGCTCTACTCGGGCGCACCCCCTCCGCCGTGGGCTACCAACCGAATCTGGCTGAAGAAATGGCGGTGCTGCAAGAGCGAATCACTTCCACCAAAAAAGGCTCCATTACCTCCATGCAAGCCGTGTATGTGCCGGCGGATGACCTGACCGATCCCGCCCCGGCAACCACCTTCTCGCATCTGGATTCCACCGTGGTGCTGGAACGTTCGCTTGCTGCGCAAGGAATTTATCCGGCTGTCGACCCGCTCTCTTCCACATCTAAGGCCCTATCTCCGGAGCTCGTGGGCGAGGAACACTATCGTGTGGCGCGTGGTGTCCAGCAAACCTTGCAGCGTTACAAGGACTTGCAAGATATGATTGCCATCCTCGGCATGGACGAACTCTCGGAAAACGACAAGCTCACTGTCTCCCGCGCACGAAAAATTCAGCGTTTCCTCTCACAACCTTTCAGTGTAGCAGAGGTCTTTACCGGCATCAAGGGGCAGTACGTACCCGTCGCAGAAACTGTCCGAGGTTTTGCTGAAATACTGGATGGCAAGTGGGATTCCGTGCCGGAGGGTAACTTCTACATGAAAGGCGGTATTGACACTGTTGAAAAAAACTGATCCTCCATGCCACTCCATCTCAAAGTCATCACTCCTCTGCGCACAGCTGTCGAAAGCGATGCGCTCAGTATACTGATTACTGCTAACGACGGACAAATCGAGATACTCCCCGGCCACACAAAACTCATCTCATCCGTTGGGAACGGTGAGCTGTCCTACCGCACAGCAGATGGGGGTCATGTCTCGCTCTTCGTCGGCGGAGGTTTTCTGCAAGTGGAAGCGGACCAGGCATTGCTGGTGACGGACACCGTGCTGGCGGCGGATGAGCTTGACCCCTCCTCCATCAATGCTGCCATCGAAAAAGCGAGTACACGTTTACGCAACGAAAGTTCCGTACTCTCGCGAGAAGAGCAAACCCGCCTTGAGGCAGGCATCGCCCAGCAGCTTGCCATGCTTGAGTACAAGCGCCGCATGCATAAGCACTGAGAGGCGCAGGTGGGCAACGGGGTGAATCCTCATCAATCGAGTTTTTTCTTCTGCACGGTGAAGACTTTATCCCCACGCCGGACTTTTTGCGGAAGATGAACGAGTACCCGACTGCCTTTGGGAGCATGGGTGATTTGAATGGTGTTCCCGGCGGCATCATCAGACCGTAATTCTTTCACCTCGTGACGAAGCACGCCGGTGGTCGGGCCCGTGATCTCAATCGTGCAGCCAACACGCAACTCTCCCGCATTGAGATAAATTTCTGCCACTCCTACCCGGGCATAAAACTTGAGCACGCTGCCTGCGAAAACACGTTGCTCAGTGGCTTGGCTGCCCGGCGCCCCGCTCCATGCCCTGAACTCCTGCGCCAAGTAGTAGCCACCGTGCCAAAACGAACGGTTAAAGACACTGTGCAGACGAGCCTCCCATGCCTCCACTTTCTGTTCGCTCCAATCTCCCTGCAACCAAGCCTCCGCCGCTTCCCGGTACACAGAAGTAACCGTACTAACGTAGGCGGCTGAACGCCCTCTCCCTTCCAACTTCAGCACAGCCACTCCGGCATCCAGCAGTTGGTCCAACACGCGGATTGTACAAAGATCTGAGGGCGACATAACGTATTGGTTATCCAGCTCCAGTTCAAAGCCCGTTTCTGCGTCTTGCACTCGGTATCTGCGGCGACAAAGCTGAAAACACTCGCCACGGTTAGCACTGCGGTTGTGTGCTGCCAGGCTCATACCACACTTGCCGGAGATGGCGATGCAGAGAGCGCCATGGGCAAAAATTTCAATACGTACCGGTCTGCCGCTTGGCCCGCAAATGGGCTCGCTTTCCACCGCTGTGATAATCCTCCTTATCCTTGCCAGTGACAATTCCCGAGCCAGCACCACCACGTCCGCGTATTCAGCGTAGGCCCGCAAGGCTTCCAAATTGCTGACATTCGCTTGCACGGATATGTGCACCTCTAATCCAATACGACGCGCATAGCGGATCACGGACATATCCGCCGCAATTACTGCATCCACCTCGGCGGTCCTCGCTGCCCGCAGTAAGCCCTTCATTTCCTCCAGCTCTTCATCATATACCACCACATTGCACGTCAGGTACGCCCGCGCCCCACATGAATGGCACAACCGAACTACATGCGGCAAATCCTGTATGGTAAAGTTGGTGGCAGCATGCGCACGCATGTTGAGCTTTCCCACCCCGAAGTACACACTACCCGCTCCCGCCCGCAGTGCTGCTGCCAAACACTCTCGCGACCCCGCCGGAGCCATAATTTCGATGCGCTGGTTAACGTTGGGATTCACGGGGTAACAATGCGGCGCAGCAACAAACGAAACTCACGCTCAGGACGACCATGGCGACGGTTGATGTCACTGAGCAGTTCTTGGGCAGTAGCGGGAAGTTTCTCCCAGATATCCGGCTCTATAATCACGCGATCATCCCCGCAAAAAATAAGTTGTGCCTCTACTGATTGACCTCGGAACATCAAGCGCACGCGATAGGGTTCTTCCCTCGCCTGCAGCCACTCATAGCTCAGCGTCCCTCGCCCCATACCCCTCCAGTGAGCTCGCCCGGGCAACACCTCCACCCGCATGCGTGAACTCTGCTCGCGCCACTCACCAAGCACTCGTTTGCGCGGATCAGGCTTTGGCCACAGTACCACACACATACCCACTGCGAAAAGGCTCACAACTGAAGCGGCCATCCACCAACGCAGAATTTTGTGCACATGCATGTCGGCAAGCTTATCCAGTGTCAACTGGCTGATTAGTGTTTGTCGGGAGTCCGACGACTGACCGCTTCAACGAGAAATATCTCTGCCAGTCGAAAAGCGCGGCGGACCGTCTCTGTCGCTGTATCGTCGTCCATGAGCGCCAGCCCTTCTTCAGTGACCTCCCCTTTGAAAATTTCCCATGCGTGGGCGACCAACTCATCAGGATCCACAGCAGGATTGGATTGATGAATTGGAGCAGTCGAAACAGCGTTTTCATCCTTGCGACGGTGGTTATGACGGCGCTTGCGCGCTTTCCCCACAGATTCGTGCCCACCCACTGTTTCGGGCGCGGGATATTTGGCAGCAGCGCTCTCAGCCCCTCGAGAGCTACTGGAACGGCTCTTTCCCACTTGTTTGGCAGGAGGCTGCTCCTCGTGAGCCGCATTCTTATGTTTTGGCGCTGCCGTTGCTTTGGTGTCAGGTTGAGACTTCTTATTCATCTTGTGATTTTTGTTGTGCGTCAGTACCGCGTCGCAATTGGAAAAACCACGACGCTTTGTGAGCTGTACCATCCGTATTCTTCCAACTCACGATCACGGTAACCGGGGGTTGATACAAGCGCAGAGGCGGACTCCACTGCACGGTTCCGGTGGATGTATCAACTTTGGCCGGCACATGGCCAAATCCGCTTACCACCATCTGCACACTTGTCAAATCAGCCCCCGGCACGGTCCCC
This sequence comes from uncultured Akkermansia sp., assembly GCA_947589345.1. GTDB lineage: Bacteria > Verrucomicrobiota > Verrucomicrobiia > Verrucomicrobiales > Akkermansiaceae > Akkermansia. Next base: position 8,352 of record CANQAC010000042.1, on the reverse strand, counting down.
ATTTGAGCCGATATCATCGGCAAATCTTCACTTGCTTGGGCATTCGGCGCCGGGTAAACGGGAAAGGGAGGCACCGGCGAAGCGCTCCTGGAGTGAGCTATTTGCTGTCCCACTGCGGCTGTTGCCGAAGAAGAGAAGTCCATCGCTCGCCGAAAAATGGATGAATCCGTCCCAAAAATCATATAACGATGAATCTGCAGCACATCCTCATCCACCGCCACCTTACCGGGTATCACCGTAAAAGCGGCCACGTACCCATACTCAGGCAACCGTTCCAACATGGGCGGAGTGATGTAGCCACCGGGATAGCAATACGTCTTAATAGGACCAAACAATTCTGAAAGTTTTTGAAACGACCCTCCCATCTCAGTATCCATCAGCTGGGTGAACGCCTCTTCTCCCTGGGCGGCAACATGTTTCCACGATTTGGGATAGAGGTGGCTGGTGGAGTGACTGCCGATTGTGGCGCCGTGCTGCTGCATTTCGCGAATCATTTGCGGAGTCATACTATCCCCGCGTCCGGTAAGATACTTGGTATAGAGGAACAGGGTAAAAGGGTAGCCATATTCACGCAGAATGGGGTAGGCATCTGTGTACACACTCCGCCAGCCATCATCCAGGGTGATGAGAACACACCGGGCGGGCAACTGCCGCTTACCCAGTCGCCAGTCCAAAAACTCCTGCATACTGATGACTCGCAGACCGGCCTTGTGAATGTACTCCATCTGCTCCTGAAACTCCGTAGTACGCATCAGCATCTCCGAAACCGGCTTTGTGTTGCTGAAATTGTGGTAACCCAATACCGCCACGCGCGTCTGTTCGCGCGGAACCACACGCGCATTATCACTTTCCGGCAGGTCGCTCACCCGAGCGGCAGAGGCATCATAATCCGGATCTGCTAATGGATCCGGATTCATGGGCGGCGGCTCAAAATACTGCGCCCACGCATTTCCAAGCACCAGCAGCCCCACCATGTACAGCACATGCCTCATCTGCAATCAAGACTAGCACATCAGACTCCCTTGGCAAGCCTTTTTTCTTGCAGTATTGCACACCTTAGCGTAAAATGAACCCATGAACACGAGACTCCCTTTCTTGATCGGTGCGATCGTGGCTTTCGTATTGGCCTCATGCACCACGTGCTATAATGAGCGCTTCTGCCAAGAACTCATCGGGCTCTCAAGCACTCAAGTTGTTTCAACTCTCGGTACCCCTACCCACGTTTATGAACAAGGTTCTTCTAAGGTAATGGAATGGGCGTATGACGGCTCATACATGACCAACTACGTTGTCCCCGGTCATGCCGATTCATGGGTGGATTCCCGCGGTGGTGTCCACTCTACCTTTGTCCCTCCCTACGAGCACGTGAGTACAATCCCTCAAGTAGCCGTGCTGCGCCTCACCCTTGATAAGGATCGGGTAACAGCCTATACAACCCAATTTAACGGAAGTGGCATGTGCAATCACTTCGTCCCGGAAAGCTTCATTCAACGCTATAAGAGGGAGGATAAAACACGCCAACGTTGAGGATACGAACTAACGCTCTTTGGACTTATGAAAAAAGTTTTTCTCATTGCAACGATGATTGGGTATGCGACGGCAGCGCCCCTGCCGGATTACCCTTATGTGTATAGCCCCGCCACCCATGGTCCTGTATCCAACCCTGCCTATGGTCAGAATACGGACGCAGCCCCTGCTCTGCCCCAGACAGCAGGAGAAAAGCTGCAGACGACTTCAGGCTACGTGCCATCGGCTTACCCACGCTATAAGAACTCAGCAAACTACGAACTCAACTTCTCACTCAGCTACGGTTTTGATGCCACCCCAGGCAACCCGTACTCCTGCGATATGCTGGGGCTTGAACTGGAAGGAGCATACTACTTTACTCAGCACCAGGCTGTTACTCTCTCGCTTGGATTTGCCAGCGGAGGCGATACGGAGAATTTCTGGTTTCAGGATGCACCGGGCGCCCCACTGTATCCATGGACAGACAGCTACGATCGCTCCAGCATCACCCTGATGGCGGGGTATCGCTATGCCCACCGCGTGGGATTTATGGAGGTGCAAGTAGGCGCCAAATGTGGACTGGATGTGCAAATTTTGGACCCCGAGTTTGGTCCGGGCTGGAGCGACTACTACTACGGTGACAATGTGTGGGACTTCGGTAAATCACACACTGCCGCAGGCATGTCCTACGCCGGGTATGTCAATCTCTGCTTTCCCATCAACCGGAGATCTTTCTTTTACTTGGGCTACCAATACCGGGGGTCCACAGCTAAGCCGCATGCCAAGTACCGAGAGCCATACAACCTGAACATTGAAACAAAGTCGATGCGATGGCACGAAGTGCGCTTAGGAGCTTCTTTCTCTTTCTAGTATCCGTCGCCGAGCTTGCAAGCGGGGCCTCGCTATGTGCCTGAGGATTCACCAAGTCCTGATCCATCATGGGATTGAGAAGTTCGACGTAACGCATCAGGGTTGCAGCAACCAAACTATCGCAATAAATCTGAGCTGCACGACCTGCGCTGAATCTCGTATAAATATCGGCAAAAGCGAGCAATCTTTCTCCGTCACTGATGGCGGAGAACCTCTGTTCATGTCATAGCATAAATCACTCATCAAACTCTTCCTGTAATTTCACCATCCTCACTCCTCCATGAAACTGCATTTCACCAAAATGACCGGCGCCGGCAACGACTTCGTCATGATCGACAACCGCGACCTCTCACTCAGTCACGTACTCACCAAAGAGGCGATTGCTCATCTCTGCGATCGTCGTTTCGGCATCGGTGGTGATGGACTTATCGCCGTGGAACCCGCCACAGCCGATGGCGAGGTGCGCATGCGCTACTACAACTCCGATGGCGGCGAAGCTGAAATGTGCGGCAACGGCGCTCGTTGCTTCACCGCTTTTGTACACCACCTCAGCAACGGCTCCGTCAAACAACTCCGCTTTGAAACTCTTGCCGGCATCATTTTGGGGCAAGTGCACGCTGATGGTTCCATCACGGTGCAGCTCACCACGCCGCAGGGCATGAAGTTGCACGTGCTGTCGCCGGACGAACAGCTTCCTGCGCCCGTCCATTTTGTAAATACTGGAGTACCGCACGCTGTTGCCTTTTTGGATGATGTAGATCACATCGACATCATGAAGCTCGGTGCATACCTCCGTTACCACAAAGCTTTTGCCCCGGCTGGCACCAATGCCAATTTCGCTTGTGTCCTCTCCCCGCAACACCTCAAGCTTCGCACCTATGAACGCGGAGTGGAAGGCGAAACCTTAGCCTGCGGCACCGGTATGACTGCCACAGCCTTGTTGCATGCAGAATTGACCGGCGCTCCCTCTCCCATTCAGCTGGATGTGGCAGGAGGATGCACCCTGGCCGTCTCCTTTGAAAAAACTGCCCCGGGACACTACAGCAACATAACCCTCACCGGCCCGGCTGTCATCGTTTTTGAGGGAATCATCTACTTGCCGGATTAATTTGTCTTCTATGCCTGCCATACCCACCAAGGAGCGGTCCATCGTACTCATTGGACTAATGGGAAGCGGCAAATCAACCGTCGGGAGAGAATTGAGCCGCGCTACCGGCTTGCCGTTGCTGGATACTGATCAGGTCATTGAAGAACAAGTGGGTATGGATATACCGCACATATTCGCAAAACAAGGCGAAGCTCATTTCCGCGCACTCGAAACCGCTCTGCTCACCTACCTCCGCGATACCCCGGAGTACCGTATCGCTCACGTTATCTCCACAGGCGGCGGAATCATCCTTCGTCCGGAAAACCGAGAAATCCTGCGTTCACTCGGCCTTGTGGTGTGGCTGGATGTGGACTTGCCCAACCTGCTCGCCCGCACTGCTCGTGCTCAAAATCGCCCGCTACTGCGCGGCTTGGACCGCGAAAGACGCCTACGCGAACTAATCACCTCACGCAGCCCTCTCTACGAACAAACCGCCCATTTCCGCATCAATTCCTCAGAATTGAAAGTCGGTCAAGTAGTCGATGCAATTCTCCAGCAGACAACGTTCCTGGGGGCATAACCCCAGATCCCGGACAGCTCCCGGGTTGCACCCCTACAATTAACGAACCTTTTATGGCTCGGAGAAATTCCCTCATCATACGCCTCAAAAACGGATTTCCCTGCTTCCAGCAAGCAATCCGGCATTTGCAATTATCGCGTTTTTTCTCAGGCTGTGGGTCTGCGCTATTTTTGTCACTCGCATCCTATAACCTTATGAACCACAAAATGTAGCGGATGGGGTGGGATTCGAACCCACGGAAGGTTTCCCTTCGGCGGTTTTCAAGACCGCTGCATTCAACCACTCTGCCACCCATCCGGATTTTAGTGCGAACGCACGGGGGTATTGTAGCGGATGGAAATCGCTAGCTCAAGACAAATCTCATCCGTGGCACATCATCGCATTGCAAAATTAAGTGCGACGCTACTCCCGGGGAAAAGGCGATGAAGCTTTTGCCGGCGGATTGAGTAAAATGTGCTTGACCAAAAAGGGGTAGATGGTAGACTAGTAGCGAGGTTTGAATGGCAAGCGAGGGTTTGCGTGTTGTGTAGCGTCGAGCAACATAACGAGTGAGGAATTGTCTGCGCGTCATGGTGTAAAGAAACGCTGCTACACGATAATGATCCAATAGGAATGAGATTGCCGTTGCTCAGATCAAGGAGGGATGTGTATGACCGCAGCATGGGCTACGCCCTGATCAAGAACGGCGGACGATACACCTACGGCTGGAACTTGACGAAGAACATCTGCGAGCTGTACGGGCAAGGAGGTTTCATCCGCACCATCTACACCTACTCTCCCTACGGACAAGTCACAGCAGAAGGAGATGTCACCCAATGTATCCAATGGAGCAGCGAGGTGTACGATGCTGAGACCGGCTTGGTTTATTACAACTACCGCTATTACAACCCATGCGATGGCAGGTGGACGAGAAGGGATCCGATAGAGAAAAATTCTAGAGTGAGTTCATATGGATTTTGCTTTTTGTTGCTCGATTATTTGGGATTACTGAAGCAGTGGAGTTCAATAACGTTCCTTCAAGCCCGGAGTCATTACCAGAACGGTCAAGGCGAATCTGTACAAATTAGTTTTGATTTGATAGACACGTCAAGTGTTTCTGTGGTAGAAGATTTTAAAGATGTAAAAGAATGGCTTGAGTCTCAGCGTAAGTCTTCCAAGTCATGCGAGAAAGCGGAAAAAGAGTTCGAAGATGCGAGAACAACATTTAAGACAACGGGACAAGCTGCTTTTGTTCTCGGAACGATAACGTTGAAATTTATTGGCAAAGTATCTGTAAAATGTGATTGTCATTATGAAGTAAATGGGGAGTTAAGAGCCTATGACGATAAATATGACTTCGATCAACACAAAGGGAAAGGCGAGTCTATTCGCAATGTAAAAACTCGTTTGGCGGAAATAATTCATGGGAAGGGTACTCCTTATACGATAGAAATACGTGGCGGAAGATCAGTTTCAATTCGGGGGGTAATATGAACATCAAGAGATCTTTTTTATACTTCGCAATCGGGAGTATAGCGATGGTGCTTCTCCACCTGGTTTCCGGACACATGCATGAGGTTATATGGGATGGCATAAGATCAGAAGCTTTGAAGGTGGAGATTTCAAGAATGAGCAAGGATGGAGGAACGTGGAAAGTGGTGAAGGAGGAGAGGACTGACAAGTTGATCGACGATTATAAAGTGCTCATTGATGGGCAGTTATACTCGATCAGATTGTACGGAAGCATGCTTGGTTGGGAATTTCATAAAATGCCTGAATCACGATGAAAAAGATTCCTTTCATTTATATCGTGCCTCCTCTGTCCATAGGGATATGGCTTCTGATTCGTTGGTACCTGTTTAAGGAGTGCAGAGAGGACGTCATTGTACAGAGGGAGTGGAGTCAGGTAACTTATGGGATATTGGTGATAGGGGTGCCATTATGTTGTTTCGAATCTTGCCTGGCGTTGAGGATTGGTCAATGGAGGAAGCAGACCAAGCTTGCAAGGAGCAAAGCAGAGCAACTGTGTGAAAAGCGCCGGAGTCACTCATTGTCCGAGTGTGTGGATGTATTCCTCCTGGTTTCCTATTTTCTTGTTTATTTGTTTTTTTCAGTCTGATCCCTTCAAAATGACAGAAGATAAAATATACCGAGTTAAATGCATCCTTCCATTTTTTCTGTTTCCACTTGTTGCAACATCAGTGGGAATTGTGAAAATGGTCATGGGTTTGTACGGGGGACTTGATGTGCTTGAGGATATGAATTTTTCCATGGCGACCGTTGCATTCTTTCTTTTTCCGGGGACAATTTTAGCTCATTGGGGAGAAAAGTTGGTGAAATCCGCCGTTGCCAAAAGCGTCCTTACGGTCTTCATTCTCTTGTTTGTATGCTTCCCCATGCTTTTGCCATTAATTGGGTCAATCTTACCCAACTCAGCTTTCTGCAAGGAATGGAGCATATGCAAGCTGACGTTAGCGGTAGAGATTCTCGTTAGTATTGTGGCATATGTCTTCATTATTTTCATGTTGCGTAAAAATTCCGTTGGAGTCAGAACTTAAACAATGACTGCGAACGCTTAGGGAGGAAACCTCTCCTGAATGAATTCTTGTTGTAAATAAAGCGAGAGTATGAAAAAGATGACTCTGAATTGCGAGAACAAATGCGACGAAAGCTCAACGAAGCCTTGATGATTTACCAAACGACAGGCAAAGTGATTTCCTCCGACCCGAGCGGACTGGAGGGAGACACGACCACGTGGGAATATGATTTGGCCACGGGGTTGGAGCTTCGCAAGACCTATGCCGATGGCAAGGGAACGGTAAAGACCTATGACACGATTTCATGACAGTTGTACGGTATGAAAGAACATCCTATCATTTGGTTTATATTGTATTGCGCATGGATGGCTCTATTCTATTGGCAACCTAGAAAGCTCAAGAGAAAGATAAAAAAAGAATGCACGTCTCCGGAAATGAAAACGATCGGGGAAATTATCTCATGGTGCTATTGGGGCGGAGCATCAATTATCGCGGTGTACACAGTGTATTGGTTCTCTTCAGATAAAAGCGTTTACTTATTTTTCAAGAGATGGGCTCTCTTAGGGTTGCTCCCATTTTCCGCCATAGAAATAATCATGTTTGTCATTTGGAAGAAAAAACGCATTTCCTATAAGACGACACTTTTGTACGTCACTGAGGCGACAAAAACTTCTCTTTTTTTTACCTACTCTGCGCGTGCTGCAATCCCCATATTTTGTTTAATCTATGCAGTTATGGCAATTTGTCGATACATAACTAACCTGTGAATAGCAAGGACAAATGCGACATTTTATGTAACTTGTCTCATTCATTTTTGCGCTCCAGGATATGAACCCGGAAAAAGAATACATCATCGTTAATTATAGTCACACGGGAAAAATGGAATTTTTTCGTGACGAATATATGCAAATGCTCAAAAATTATAGTTTCCCTATGCCCTGAGTCGAGATGCAAATTGAACGCGGAACAATTCATTTTGCATGGGGATATGGGAAAGCGAAGAATTTATGCGAGTGGACTTTTGGAAACCATCTCATAAGATGCTTATTTGTAGGGGAAATGATGCCCTTGCGTACGAGACTTGAGAATAAGTACCAGGTATGTCCATGGATTGATTGTACTGAGCAGATGGGAGATCTTTTAAGATTTGGATTTACGCAGGGCTTCCTCGTACAGAGGATAGAAAGGCACGATGTCCCTCATAGTTTGAAGGGAGAGAGCATACTCGACACAAAGATTTTTCAAGAAAAAGTTGAGGCTCTTTTGGACGACAATCTGAAAAGAATAGAGTGTCTAGAAAGAGTGCCAAACAGTCCCGCTTTATATAGCATTAACGGGCTGTACAGTCTTTACAAGGAACTAGAAGCTCAAAGCATTTTGGTGAACAGGGAAGCTCTACGCACCCAAAGTCACATCAGCATGGAATTCATTACAGACCTACTCACTCGCAAGTTTACGCAGGATGAAGAATGTTCCTCTGCGAAATAGCGAGGATAAATGCAAGTTTTTTGTGACCTGTCTCATTTATTTTTACGCTCCACACGCACATCCGTCCCAAGAAAATGTAGATTCATGGGCGGGAAGCATGATGATGGGAGGAGTTGGCGATTTTTGGGCAAATCCATAAAACTTTACGTGCTATCGAGCACTAAAACCTCTTCCGTCCCTGCCATGTCATATGGTTGGTTTAGCCACGAAAACAGGTTCTGCGTACTGAGCAGAGATATTCGTAGGTAGTGAACCAAACCTCCCAGCGACCAGCGATGCGAAGCGCGTCGCTTGAGCACTTTCAC
>CANQAC010000041.1 GCA_947589345.1 uncultured Akkermansia sp. | reverse complement strand
GAAATTGAGTTTGTGACGGTCCTTCTTGGCAATACAGCCTACAATCGAGGGGCTGATATTGACCAAACAATCAAAAAGCTTCAAGAGAATCCTGAAGCAACATCATGTATGACTGTATGGCAAGCGCAGGATGACCACCCTTATCGCGCTATGCGGATCAACGAGCAGGGCTTCCTTGAAGGTTTCCTGAATCTGCAAGGAGCAGATACAAACCGTCAGAGTTACCCGGAGATCTATTTCTACGATCAAGGACCATGGACAGTGCGATATGAAGCGATGATGGCGTGTGAACGTGGAAAAACAGGTCCCGCCTGTTGGTGGTGGATGGGAGATAAATGCTTGCCCATTGTTCGCGAATGGGTAACTGGGCGAGATGTGCATACCCAATTGGATGTTGAGGTGACTCGATGCTGGCTTCAAAATAAGCTATGGAACAAAAATTAGCAGCTGATGAAGTGACAAATTTGTATTTAGTCTGGTGAACTTATAAACAAGTGAGACGAACATCAAGTAATTTTCCATATAACACCCATACGAAATGAAAACTAATACTTTGCCAACTATTAATATATTTTTTACCGCCGATAATGATTATGCCAAATATCTGGCTGTCAGCATGGTAAGTATTATTGTCAACACGGAATATCCTATATATTTTTACATTCTTGATGGAGGAATATCAGTAGAAAGTAAACGTCGAATAGAGGATCTAAAAAAAATTAAACCTTTCCAGATTGAGTATATACCAATTGATAACAAACGATTTAATAATGCTCCAAAAAGTAGTGAGAAGCATATCTCCGTTGTTACCAACTACAGATTTCTCATTTCAACACTTAGACCGAACATGGATAGGTGCATTTTCCTGGATGCGGATCTTGTGGCGCAGGGAGATATTGCCCAATTATGGAACGTTGATGTGACAAATGATTACATGGCTGCCGTCACAGATCAGTTTCCCCTGAATCCAAATTCATGGGCAAAAAAATTACCTCTGCCCCAAAATTACATCTACGTGAACACAGGCGTTTCTGTCATGAATCTGAAAAAGTGGAGAGAGGATAGGATCGAGGAAAAGCTTTTCGAAAATATGGCAAAATACCGCAAATTGCTATGGTTTCCCGATCAAGACACTCTCAACATAACACTTGCTCCTCATGTGCGGTACTTACCGCATGTTTTTAACGCCATGCCAATTCAGCATTATTATGACATAAATCAAAAAAAGGAAGCCTTTTCTGATCCTGTAATTCTCCATTGGGCGGGAAAAGAGAAACCATGGAAACTTCCTTGGGCGAAAATGGCTAACATCTATTTCCATTATGCAAAAATGACTCCCTTCTATGAAGAAATTCTGTATGCCAATACGGTAAACAATAAAAGGGGCTCTGATAGTGTACAAGCGCTGAAGGAATTTCGAGAAATCGCCTTACTTTCCGACTATCGCCGCAAACTCTCTCGTATCCGCTGGAAAGCTCATTTCTCATGGGGTAAACGCAAACAACGCTACGTTGAACGCAAAAAGCAGCTCAAGAATAAGATCAGGATAATTGAAGGACTTTTGAGAGGGAGATAATATCGTGATGAGGTGCGCTACTTCAGAATCTTTTGAGGGAGAGATTTCCTGTTCAGGGGGGGAGGGAAAAAGAACCCTAATCTTGGGAATGCTCTCAGGAGGCTTCAATCTGTTAAGACGATTATTTATGAAAAGCAAATGGCTCTTAATCGCTATACTGCTGACTCTTTTAGTCAATATCTTTTGTGTTCCGCTGTGGACAGAGTACGATTATGTCGGGTTTGTTCGCACTCTTTTCAACAAAGAAGCGCGGCTTGATTTGCTGTATTCCGGCAAGATTACCCGATCTGAGCCCTTTCATTATCAAGTAGCACCCAAACCTTTTTATGCCACGTGGATGTACGGGGCTGGGGATAATGTTCACCGGGCCAATCTCAGTTTGAGAGCGCGGGGGAAATGGCAGAAGCTTTCCCTGCAACTTAAGGCGCAGCGCGACGGAAAAATCACCATGCTTTTCAGAGGACCAGATGTGCAGGATGAATATGGTACTCCCTATCCTGTCCTGACAGACTGGCGCAATGTCAAACTTAACGGCAAAACCATTTTGTCAAAACGCAAAGCTTTCTCTTTCAAAAAGAATTTTTCGAAACAACTTTCGGTCAAAAAAGGTGATATCCTTCACATCGAAGCGGAGTTTCGTCGACATCATTTTTCCATCCACGATTTTACGGGACTGAAATCCGGAAAGATCTGGTACATCATCACGGGGAATCTGTTGCTCTTCTCCCTGATTTACCTGCTATTGACTCACATCGCAAAACGTCATGGGAGCATTCGCCTCAGCGACATGATGCTTTTAGTTGGATTCTTTTTCCTGCTTTTCATCCCTCTGATCGGCATTTCAGATGCAGTGAGATCTGCGCGAGAACTGAGAATGCTAGCTGTAAAACCAGAATTGAAAGATCTCTTCAAAGAAAAGTCTGACTACAGGAGACGGTACGAAAATTGGTTCAATGATCATTTTGGTGGACGGGTTCCCCTGATGAAGATACACGATGTCCTCCGAAACAAACTATCCCACGTTATCCGCACGAGAAAAGCCCTTTATTTCAAGGAAAACGGATGGGAATTCCACCTTCCTCTCGTACATAATTTGGATTGTCATCCAACTTTCGTTCAATCGATTGTACAAAATTTGGTTCAATTAAATCAGTTCTGTCAACAACATCAGATTAAACTCTACGTTTTGGAAGTACCCAAAAAAGAAATTGTTTACAAGGAACTCATCAAAGAGAATTACGGATTTGACGAAAAAAAGTTGACCAAGGTAACTCAGGCGCAGGAATTCATCAGAAATGAAGTCCGGAACCAAAACATCCCTTACACTTATCCCTACAAGGCACTCTGCGTCGCAATGAAGTCGGACTTTGTATTTTTCAAGTGGACGCACCATTGGACAGATTGGGGTGCCTTTGTCGGGTATCGCGAACTGATGAAAGAGATAAACAAGGATTTCCCGAATATGCCTGTTGTTTCCCTCAGTGACTATCAAAGGTTTCAAAGCTGGCTTATTCGTGATCTTTGGTGGAACGGATTAGATTATAGAGGCTCCTTTCGACAGCTTTATCAACATTTCAATTACGAGGGAAATGATAAGGTTTCAAATCAAGTTTTGTACAACTATTATGATAACATATATGGCGGCGAAATGGTGTTTAAAGTTGGGCGGTATACTAAAGAATTTTCGTATCCAAAAGGGAAACAAAGAGTTATGCTTATAGGTACATCCCAAAACGAAATTTTATGTCATTTTTTACCGTATTCGGTCGCTGAAATGAAATATGTTCGACTGAATGGGGGGCAGGTAAAAACAGTTGATGAGTTCAAAATTTTGAAATACTACAAGAAAGATATTCTAACTTTTAAGCCGGATATCCTCATCCTCTCTATCCATACCGATGACCTGCCCCGGCTTCGTGACATCTGTGCAAACAAATAAGCCATGTTTTTCTCATCCACAACTTTCTCTATCACGTGCTTCAATATGCGATTCCACACTTATAATTTTACCTTTAATATTCAATACTACTTGCAAGCCTTTAGATAATGTGATAGCAATGAGGGGAAGTTTAAAAGAGCACAAATCAAATTTTCTAAATTTTACACCACCTAACCACAACACGAAAACCTCCCGAATAAACGATACTTACAGAACCATGAGTAAAAAAAGACAGAAAAAATCTAACGAGAAAGAAGCAGGGTTGGTGCATAGTATCTACCGAATCTCATTGGGAAAACTGTTCGGGGATCAAGGGGAGGGTGATACATCACTGAATAGAAAAGAATTTGACGAAATAAAGGATAGATTTTTCCAAGAAATTAACGCTGGTAAAAATGAACCCTGTGAACAATATCAAGAATACGAGATGCGTGAGGATAAGGCAACTTCTACTGAGGCTGCTTTCTACGTTAAATGTGTTAAAGCTGACATCAAAGAATTTGCTGATTTTTATTCGCCTCTCTTATCTGATAAAGAAGCGCTAAATGGGTTTCTCAAAGATAATGAACCCAAATATTTGTCAACCATTTTGCTTCTTCAAACTCACCAAAAAAGATTGTACGCTGTAGCATCGGGATTTGCCCGGTATTCTATTCAATCCATTATAGAAAAAAACTTCGGACTAAAAGTATTAAATAGAGAGATTGAGGGTGTGAGAGTATCAGGAAGAACTGTACACCCATTGGAGGGTGTTGTTCAATCTTTACAAGAAAATTATAATCAACTCGTCGATGTAAACAGCATCATAACTAATACAGAATTAATAGGTAAAGTTAAAGGAGTGTTGAAAAGCTCTGAACTTCTGGGTAATTTAATTGATTCGAAAAAAAAGGAATTCTGCACAGTTACAGCTATGGATCAGATCCGCATCGGAACGAAGGTACCTTTCGCGAGTTTGTGCCAATTTCTTCAATACTTTGATGAGAAGGTCGGAGACGATGCAACAATAGGAAAAATTAGTGGCATAAATCGAGTGGAGGAGCAAACGGCGAAAAAGATATGGGACGTAATATATCAGAAATTATTGAATGTCGAAAATAAAGATAACAAAAAGGATGATTTGTGCGAGGTATATATCTTTCCTCCAGAAGATGTAGCCGATACTTATTTAGAGGCGAACAAATACAAATTATTCCATATAAATCTAGAGGATGATTTAGAACATAAAATAACAGAAATGCCACTTTTGCTGAAAGAAATCATACCATGGAGAAAAATGTAGCTCAAAAAGGTACCGAAGAGCTTGTCGAAGGGGCAAAAATAAGTTTTATTGGGAAAGCCGACGATAGGCAAAGAAAAATTCCGTTAAAATCTTGTTTGAATGGGTGTGTAAAAGTGTCGGATGGACGAACTTACATTCTTCGATACGGAGAATTGTTCGAGTATCCTGAATTTATGGTGAAAAATCTAAAGAAAGACATTGGACGTTACCTGAAGAATATTCAGGTAAGTGGAGATATATTTACGATAAAAGGAGAATTTAGTAAAACAGAGAAAAGGAAAAATGTTTCAAGAGATGGAACAAAAAGATTAGCGGAAGATGACGTTTTAGACGCAATATGTGAGAAAGATCAAAGAACTTTTAAATTTCATAAACTGTTTCTAGAAGATCACATTGAGCTTGCTGATCTTATCACATTAAAAGATGGGAAGTTTTATTTTACACACGTTAAAAGGAGCTTCGACTGTAGCATGAGAGTTTTACAAAAGCAGATCGAGATCTCCATTCGCAAATTAATTAGCGTTTTGAGATCAGAAAAAAAGGAAAAATTTTTTAAAGAATATGCTACACGGTGTGGAAAATCAAAAGATTTTTTTAAAGGTATAGGGGAAAGTAATGTTGAGTATGTAGCGGGCATTATTGTTAAAGAAAAGAAGAAAAAGGGGGCAAATCCTTTGGATACATATATCATGGGCTCAAATTCTGTTCCCGCTCTATTGTGTTTTAACGAATTATATGAGTTCTGTTTCAAAAGGCGTGTTTCATTGCACCTCCTGTTAATCGTTGAAACCAGCGAGCATAATTTTTATTGTGCTGAAACATTAAACGAAAAAAAGTGAGCCAAATTGGAGTGATTTAGATAGAGGCTCTGTCCTACCACATTGTTGAAAAACAAATGTGAACAAATTGTGCGAAATGGAAATGAGCGAACAAGGTTAGCGTATCAACGATAAAAGTTCCATCTATAAGATCAACACTGCAAGTAGAGCAGAGCTAAACATATCATTCGCTCATACAAGAACGAAAATTCAAAAGACTTCTCATATTCTCCCCAAAAAAAGGACATGACGCAGACAAAGAAAAAAAGTACATCAACCGCTCGATCCGCACGAAAAACTCCCCCAAAGGTAGACCATCGGTGCGAAAAAATGGCGGTGTTGTTTGCCGTGAACAATGGGTACGCGCCGTACTTGGGAGTAGCGCTGGCGAGTCTGGTGGAGTGTGCGGGGAAGCATGAATATGAACTCATCGTGTTGCACCACGACCTGAGCGAGCGTAATCGCGAGCTGCTGGAACGCATCGTCGACCAGTTCGGACGTGAGTCTGCGGGGAGATTCCAGCTTCGATTCATGGGAATGCCCATAGATATGACTGATTACGATTTCGCCCCGGGGTATAAACCTCTTTCCGCCGAATGCTGGTACCGCCTGTTTGCTCCGAGTCTTTTCCCCGAATACGACAAAATGCTCTGGCTGGACTCTGATATTTTAGTGCGCGATGACGTAGCTAAACTGTACGCCACAAGCATGGGGGACAACTGGATTGCTGCCTGCCGCTGGGATTACGGCATTATCGGCATTTTGGAGCGTGAGAGGCGGCAGAAGCAGCCCAAGCTGGGGCCTTATTTTACCAAAGTGCTGGGAGTCAAACGGCCGAAAGAGAATTACGTCAATTCGGGGGTGATGCTGCTCAACCTGCGGGCGATGCGTAAACATGAAGTGCAAGAAAAACTGCTGCAGGCGGCACAGAACCCAGCCATGTATTTTCATGATCAATGCGCCATTAACATGGTATGCCAAGAGCATATCCTTTACATTGACTCCGAGTGGAACGGGTTGGTGTCATACAATCCGGATCACTTACCGCTCAAGTACCGCAAGAAAGCCCTTTCGGACAAGAAGAACCGCAAGATCATCCACTGGGCAGGAGGGGCAAAACCGTGGCAAAAGCCGGATCATGAGGGTGCGGTTGAGTGGTGGGACGTAGCGCGGCGCACGCCCTACTACGAGCATATCCTCTACAGCAATATCTGCGCCATCCTGCGCGGAGAAATGAACCGGAAGTTCACCAAGCTGGGAAATGCTCTCCTGGGGCTTCCTTAAATCTGTTAAAGACCATTATTTATGAAAAGCAAAAGATTGAACATCATATTTCAGCAAATGAATTCGCGTTGAATTTGGGGTTAAATTAACGCAAAATTCGATTTTTCAGTTTGAACCGTTTGCTTCTTCACGGGACGGTGCAGCAATTAATGCCGAATGGAATGGGTTAGTGGCGCGCAATCCGGATCACTTACCGCTCAAGTACCGCAGGAAAGCCCTCGTGGATAAGAAAAACGGCAAAGATTCGTCCACCGTGCCGGAGGAACAAAGCCTCGGCAAGAGCCGGAGCATGATGCCTGCCACATGAGCCATCATGGCTGCAGGGAATGCAACAGCTCTGTACGCCCCTGCGGAAGGCGGGTAAAATGGCGCAGGAGAGCGACGTGAGGCTCGACACCGGGTGAGTATAGTCCGTGCAATTCGGCCAATCTCTTCTCAAAGCGGAAAAGAATTTCAACGCGCAACTCTGCCGTGGCGGCGTAATCCAAGGCCGCAGCAATGAGCTTGTGCCACTGAGGCTCTTGGGCTGCTGACTCCACGGTGTGCAGGACGAGTTGGGACATGTAACCCGCGAGACGAAGCCGGGTAAAATGCGCGCGCAAACCCAAACGCGGCGTGATGAGATCCGCCGTTACCAAAGTGCATAAATCACTCTTCGGCGAAAGGCGAAAAACCAGTTCACATTCATGGAAAAGATCCACGACTCCGCTCAAATCACTGCCCGGCTTGAGCAAGTTGCGGGAAGCTGTGCGTACGATGCCATGCTGCTCTGTGCACCAACACACCACCGCCCCGTGCTCCCCCAGCGGGAAAAGACGCAGCACACTGCCGGTGTCACGCTCAGTCATGGTGCGATGAGGGAATCGACTGCAACCTCTGCAAGATACGCACACTTATGGCCTGTGGCGTCAACCCGTGCAACTCGCGCAACTGGTGAAGTTTCCCATGCTCCACGAACGCATCCGGCCAACCGATGCATAGTAAATCCGCCGACACGTGCGCGCGCTGCAACATTTCCCCCACTGCCGAACCGAAACCACCCGCCACCACATGATCCTCCAATGTAACGAGCAAACGACACTGACCTGCCGCCCGCAGCAGGCACGCTTCATCCAGCGGCTTGATGAAACGAGCGTTGATGTGACACGCAGGCACACCGCGCTGCGCAAGCAATTCGCGGATTTGCACGGCCAAGTGATTCATGTTGCCCAGAGCAACGAGAGCCACGGTAGCGCCCGGCTCATCGTGCAAAAATTCTGCGCGCCCCACAGGAATAGGCTGCGGATGCTCCGGAAGGGAGACTCCTTCCCCTTCCCCACGCGGATAACGAATGGCGCACGGGCGATCATTGATGCCGTTCATCGTAGCCAACATACAACAAAGTTCCGCCTCATCCTTGGGCTGCATCATCACAAGGTTCGGTATGGCACGCAACATGGCGATATCAAAGAGGCCGTGATGCGTGGGTCCGTCATCAGGCGAAAGACCGGCACGATCCATACAGAACCGCACGGGGAGATTCTGCAGAGCAGCGTCGTGTTCAATCATATCTACACAGCGCTGCATAAACGTAGAATAGATAGCCAAGTATGGCTTATACCCCTGCGCCGCCAGACCGCACGAGAAAATGGCGGCGTGTTCCTCCGCAATGCCGACGTCGAAGAACCGCTTGGGGTGACGCTCACGGAAGATATCCAGCTTCGTGCCGCTGGGCATGGCTGCCGTGAGAGCCAGAACCTTGTCATCCTGCTCCGCCATATCTGCCAGACAGCGTCCAAAAACCTCCGAATATGTGAGGTGAGCGCCACGGTTTGTCTTCCCACTCTCCACATCATACTCACCAACGCCATGGAATTTGGTGGGGTTCTGCATGGCCGGTTCGTAGCCCTTGCCCTTTCGGGTGATAATGTGCAGGATAGCAGGCTCATTGTGGCGAGCAATCAAGCGCAAGACGCGCTCCAGACGGCGAATGTCATGCCCATCTATCGGCCCGTAATAGGTAAGTCCGAGTTCACGAAAGAAACTCAACGGAGAGATGAGGCTGCGTGCCGCCGTCATGAGACGTAGGGCTTGCTCGCGAGTTTTATCGCCGGCCAGGTTTTGCAAAAAATAGTTGGCCCGTTCCTTGAGCCAAGTGTATGCCTGAGTCTCCTGCAGGGAGGAGAAATACCGGGATAACGCACCCACGTTTTTATCAATGCTCCATTCATTGTCATTGAGAATAACGATAAAACGGCGGGTGGTAGAGGCGATGCTGTTGAGAGCTTCAAGGGTGGTACCACAGGTAAAAGCCCCGTCCCCGGCCACGGCGACGACGTGGTAATCCTCACCGCTTAAATCCCGAGCTGCGGCCATACCGAGAGCCGCCGACAGAGCGGTACCGGCATGCCCGGCTCCGTACGCATCATGCACCGATTCGCTGCGCTTGGTGAAACCTGACAGTCCGCCGAATTGGCGTATGGTACTCATGCGGTCGACTCGCCCGGTGAGTATCTTGTGAACATAACTCTGGTGCGACACGTCGAAAAGTATCTTGTCGCGCGGAGTCTCAAAAACTCGGTGCAACGCAATGCACAGCTCCACCACGCCCAAATTGGGCGCAAGATGCCCGCCGGTGTGGGAAAGCGTATTGATAAGCAGCTCGCGCACCTCTGTGGCCAGCTGAGGCAGGTTTTTTTCCGGCAATGCCTTTACATCTGCCGGAGAGTGGATACCCGCCAGCAGGGAGGCACACGGTTGCTCACTGCAGGGAGAATCCATCGGGTTCATCTTCAGATGCAGGCGCCGCCTGATCTGCCGGAGTGGCGGGAGGCTCCTGAGGGTTTTCAAGGGTGCGAATGCGCAGCTCGGCGTTGTGAAGCAATTCTTTGCTGCTTCGAATGAGCGTCAATCCTTCCTCGACAAGAGGTATCATTTCCTCCAGCTCCGTGCTCGGATCATCAAGCTTTTGGATAATCTGCTCCAAGCGAGACATAGCCTGCTCAAAGCGTACGGGTTGCTTTTTCTTGGATGGGGTGGTCATGGATAGGTGATAGTAAGCGATTCAGGATGATCGGCCATTTTGCGTTGCAGCGTTCGCCGGCTGATACCGAGCAATTTAGCCGCATTACTTCGATTTCCTCCGGTGATTTGCAGAGCTCGGCAAATAGTGCGCCACTCCACGGCGGCCAAGTTGAGTTCATCGTCAGGTTCCGGCAACTCAGCGACACTCTCCTTTTTGGGAGGGGCCGTGTTCAAGTAATCCGGCAAGTCACGCGGGGTGATGCTGCTGCCCTCACACATAACCACGCCATGTTCTATCGCCGTGCGCAATTGACGCACATTGCCGGGCCAGTCGTACCGGCGCAACTTTTCAAGAGCTGCACGACTCAGAGTCATAGCCGGCTTATGGTTTTCCTCGCACAAGCGCTGTAAAAAAGCATTCGCCATGAGGACAATATCGCCGGCACGAGCGCGCAGAGGGGGTAATTGTATGTCAACGACATTCAGTCGCTGGAAAAGATCCTGGCGGAAGCTGCCTGCCTCCACCATATCCTGGAGGTGACGATTGGTGGCAGCCACGATGCGTACATCCACCGAAACAGGCTCGTTGCTCCCAACGCGCTCAATCGTGCGCTCTGCCAGCACGCGCAGCAATTTCACCTGCGTGGCTATATCCATCTCTCCAATCTCATCCAAGAAGAGTGTTCCGCCATCAGCCTCCTCAAAACGACCGATGCGACGATGCATAGCGCCGGTAAATGCCCCCTTCTCATGACCGAACAATTCACTCTCCATAAGTTGAGGGGAAAGAGCTGCGCAATTCACCGCCACAAACTTCCCTTTGCTGCGCGGAGAGAGGGCATGAAGAGCACGTGCTACCAATTCCTTGCCGGTGCCTGTTTCCCCTTCTATGAGGACGGTTGTGTTCGTGGGAGCCACCTGACGAATGCGGTCAAAAATGATGCGCATGGCCGCGCTGTCGCCGAGCATATCGTGCAGACCGGTGGTGGGCTGCAGACGCGCGGCGAGTTCGCGGTTACGCGTCTCCAAGTTACGCGTATGCGCCGCCTGCCGCAGCAGCAACTCCACCTCATCCAAGTTTAAGGGTTTGGTCAAAAAATAGTAGGCGCCGTGCTTTTTGGCTTCAGCAGCAGTGTCCGGACTGCCATACGCCGTCATCATGATGCAAGTGGGGGGATGTTCCGCGCGCCGAGCCTCGTCGATAAGGTCCATGCCGCTTTCCCCTCCCAGACGCAAATCAGTGAGCAAAATATCGACCGGCTCACTGCGCATAATTTCACGCGCTGTTTTTCCATTCGCCGCTGCGTACACCTCATAACCATCCTCCAATGCCTGCGTGAGCACATTCCGCGTCCCACGCTCGTCATCCACGATTAGGAGTACCGGTTTCATAAATCAGCAAACGGAGTAACGGCAGCGCATTCAGAGAAACATCAAGCCGGTTGTCTCCGGCAGGTCAACCATGATATTGAAGGCATGCACCCCCTGCCCTCCGGCGCCCTTGATCACATTGTCCTCGGCACTCATGAGTATCACGCGTCCGGTGCGTTCATCCAGCGTCCACCCGATATCCACAAAGTTGGTACGCGTCACATTTTTCGTATCAGCCGGTACACCCGCTCCCAGCAAACGCACAAAGGGAGCTTCGGCATACGCATGAGTCAGGCAGTCAGAGATAGTCTGCAACGAGCATCCCGGTGCGACTCGGGCCACAATGGTGGTGAGTATTCCGGTATTTACCGGCATAAGGTGCGGGATAAAGGTTATACGAAGTTTTTGACCGGCAGCAGCGGAGAGTTCCTGCTCAATTTCAGAGAGGTGACGATGGCGCGGTACGCCGTACGCACGCATGCTCTCATTACACTCGCAAAAGTGGTAGGCAACATCTGCCTTGCGCCCGGCTCCGGAAACACCGCTCGCACTGCTCGCCACGATCTGTCCCGGCTCGATGAGTCTATTCCTTAACAAGGGCGCCAACGGCAGTATGATACTCGTGGGATAACACCCCGGCGAACCCACAATGCGAGCGCTCCGTATCTCTTCCCGGTGCCATTCCGGCATACCATAAACCGCCTCTCGCAACAACTCAGGGTCAGCGTGCGGTTTGCCGTAGAATTCTTCATACACAGCCGGATCATTCAGACGAAAATCGGCGGACAGGTCAACTACACGGACACCTGCCTCCACCAGCGCACGCCCGTATTCCACCGAAACCCCGTGGGGCAGAGCCAAGAAAGCGACCTCGGCTCCACTTGCTGCCACGCTGGCAGGTTCTGCAGCTGAAAATCGAAAATCCGCGCCGGGCACGCCTCGAAACCTCGCGAAGACTTCACTGAGTTTCTTTCCCTCGTACTGCCGAGAGGTCGCGCACACTAACGCAACGCCGGGATGAAGCAGAAGGATTCTCAGTAACTCCTGCCCCGTGTACCCGCTCGCCCCAACTACGGCTGTCTTAACCCGCTTCATTGCAAGCGCAAGTTTAACACAGCCCTCTCCCCTTGACAACTTCAAAATATAGCGAGAGAGAGCATAGATCTGCTCTGATCACGCGCGGGCTCCCATCCTCTCCTCAAACGGTATGTCGTAAATCGCAGATGGCATTGTCTTGCCTGTTTGACGAATCGCGTGTACAATGAGTCGCCGTGCATGAATTCGACTTCAGCTCTCGTCCTTTCATCCTGTTTTGGGAGGTGACACGCGCATGCGCTCTGGCCTGCCGACACTGCCGAGCTGAGGCTCAACCGCATGCCCACCCTCAGGAACTCACTCACGCAGAAGCTCTGAAACTGATCGACGATATTCGTGAGCTTAATCCTCACATGCTGGTGCTCACCGGAGGCGATCCCATGATGCGCCGCGACCTCCCGGACATCATCCGCGCTGCGGCGAATTCCGGGCTGCATGTGGCACTCAGCCCGGCTGCCACTCCACGCCTTCTGCACGCGGATTTTGCGGCTCTCAAGGCTGCTGGCGTTCGCAGTTTGAGCTTAAGTTTAGACGGAGCCAGCGCCGATACGCACGACCGATTCCGAGGCGTGCCGCACACGTTTGATCGCACCTTGCAAGCAGCGCAACTCGCCAAACAGGCGGGACTCATGCTGCAGGTAAACACCACACTCTCGCGTGCCACATTGCCGGAGTTTGACGCCTTTGTCAGTCTGATGCAACAAGTGCAGCCGGATGTGTGGAGCATTTTTGCACTGGTGCCAACGGGACGAGCGCAGGTGCAGGATTTGCCCGACGCAAATGAAGTGGAGGAGGTTTGGCAGCGCCTCGTCTCCCTGCGAAAACAGCTTCCTTTTGCCATCAAGACCACCGAGGGACACCACTTCCGCCGCGTGCTGATGCAGGCTGCTCAAAAGGGCGCGCCGCCCCCACGTCATCTCATCCCCACCCGAGACGGCAAGGGCGTACTCTTCATCTCCCACATCGGAGAAGTGCAGCCGAGCGGCTTTTTGCCCATCACCCTGGGCAATGTGCGCGAGGAATCTCTGACTCAGCTCTACCGCAACCATCCCCTGCTGAAGCGTCTGCGCGATGACGACGCACTGCACGGCAAATGCGGCGCATGCGAGTACCGCCACGTTTGCGGAGGCTCACGCTCTCGCGCTTACGGCGTTACCGGCGACGCCTTTGCCCCCGAACCTCTCTGCAACTACACGCCTGCCGCCCTGCGCGGCGCTGTCCAATCATGATCAACATCTCCCGCCTCTGGGCCGGCATCAACCAACCCGCCGACCACCTGCGCTACGGGTTGCACAGCAAGCCCGGCATGCCCTGCGCCCCAACTTCGTCACGCACTCGCAGACCCATCGTCGTTTGGAACATCACACGCACTTGCAATCTTCGCTGCGTACACTGCTACGCGGATTCGCATGCAGAAAACTACCCCGGCGAACTCACACTTGATCAGTGCTTTGCGGTGATTGATGACTTGTCAAAATACGAGGTAAATGCCCTGTTGCTTTCCGGCGGTGAGCCCCTGCTTCATCCCCATTTGCCACGGCTATTGGAACGCGCCACCGCCCGAGGGCTTAAGGTCACCATCTCCACCAACGGGACGCGCATCACCCAGCAAAGTGCGCAGCTCTTCAAAACCTTGGGCGTGGCTTACGTGGGCATCTCTCTGGATGGCATCGGAGCCGTGCACGACCGATTCCGAGGCGTACCGGGCGCTTTCAATGCCGCTCTCCGCGGGTTTAAGCTCTGCGAACAGGTGGGGCAAAAAACTGGTTTGCGACTCACCCTCACCCGCCATAATGTCCAGAGCATGCCGCAAATTCTCGACTTCATCGAGCGCGAGGACATCCAACGCGTTTGTTTCTACCACTTGGTGCCCACCGGGCGAGGCGTGGATGTTGCAGCCTTACGCCCGGAGGAATCTCGCGCCGCCTTGGATATGCTGTTGGAACGTTCGGCAGCGTGGCATGCGGCCGGCAGTACTCGTGAACTGCTCACCGTCACCCAGCCGGCAGACGGAGTGTACATCCTGTTGCGGCAGCTCAGAGAGGGCAGTCCTCTGGCCGAACAAACCCGCCGCCTGCTCTCGTGGAATGGAGGTGGTGCTAACAGCTCCGGTCGCGGTATCGCCAACATTGATACGCAAGGTTACATCCACCCCGACCAATTTTGGCAGCAGGTCACGCTCGGCAATGTAAAGACCGACTCCTTCTCTCGCGTGTGGGACGCTTCCCTCCCCGCATCCGCTGCCCAGCTGAATGAGCTGCGCGGCAGCGATGACCCCGCAGAACGCCAGAAAAAGCTCACCGGTCCCTGCGCCACTTGCCGACACTTTGCTCTCTGCGGCGGTGGCTACCGCACTCGCGCTGCCATCTCCAACGGTCACTGGTTCGGAAGCGATCCCGCCTGTTACCTTACCGCTGAAGAACGGGCCATGCAGCTCTGAGTACCGGAAGAGGAAGTGAAAAAGATGGTGACTGCTATTCGATGACAGAGCGACTCTGGAAACAACAGCAATGGGAAAAGTATACTGATGATGAGAGAGACAGGGGGCGACATTCAACCGGAATGTTCCCCCGAGAGGAGTACAGATGGAAGTCCGGACAAAACCAAGCAGAAGTTTACAACAAATCGTACGAGGAAGGGGATCTGTCTTTCCTATTGCCCAAGGTTATGAAACGACCTTAACGCACGGTGATTATGCTTGAAAAAAGGAAAAGATAGGTGTATAAGGCGCGCATGGATACAAAGGTACGTACGCGATTTGCGCCATCACCCACAGGGTATCTGCACATAGGCGGCGCCCGAACGGCGCTCTTTAATTATCTCTTCACCCGAAAAATGGGCGGCACTTTTGTACTGCGCATCGAGGACACCGACCAGGAACGACACGTGGAAGAAGCCATGCAAGCCATCTTCACGGGAATGAAGTGGCTCGGGCTTCAGTGGGACGAAGGAGAAGGCGTGGGCGGACCGTACGAACCATATTTTCAAAGCAAACGCGGAGAAATATACGATCGCTATTTCCAAAAACTGGTAGATGCAGGGCGAGTATATGAATGCCCGGCGCCTAACAAACGCGACAAGGAAGGCAACGAGATCCCCGGAACGAGCGAAGGCACCGTGTGGCGCTTCCGCTTCCGCCGCGATGGGGTCATTACCCTGCACGATACTGTGTGCGGTGATATTTCCGTGGACTACACCAATGTGGAGAACACGCCGGACATGGTACTCAAACGAACAGATGGCTCCTACATTTTTCATCTGGTCAATGTGGTGGATGATATTGAAATGAAAATTACCCATGTCATCCGCGGAGAGGATCACATCATGAACACCTTTAAGCACCTACAGCTCTTCGAAGCGTTTGGCGAGAAGCCGCCGGTGTACGCGCACATCCCGCTCATCCAAAACCCGGACGGTTCGAAGATGAGTAAACGTGATGTGGGAGCCCAGCTGGGGACCTACCCGGAGGAAGGTTTCCTGCCTGAGGCCGTCGTCAACTTCATTGCCCTGCTTGGCTGGAATCCCAAAAACGAACAGGAAATCTTTTCTTTGCAAGAACTTATCGACCACTTCTCGCTGGATCATGTCAATCGCGCCGCTGCCAAATTCGACATCACCAAGTGCAAGTGGATGAATCAGCAACATATCCTGCGCCTCGCACCAGACGACTTTGTAACTCGTGCCTTGCCCTTTTGCACTCAGGCGGGGCTTACAGATACTCAACATCTGCGGGCTGCCATTGCCGGTGTACAAAGCAAGGTGCAGCTACTCAGTGAAGTACCCAACTTCGTGCGCTGGGTGCAAATCCTGGAGTACGACCAGGCCTCGATGGACGGCTTGCAGGAGAACGCGCGCGAAATGCTCAATCTGCTGGAAAACGCCTTCCGCGAAATGCCGGAATGGGATGCAGCAGCGGCCTTTGCCCTAATCAAACCGCTCTGCAAGGAACATGGCGTAAAAGTGGGCGCCGGCATGTACCCACTGCGCGTAGCTCTCACCGGTCATCATGTAGGTCCCGGTATGGATTGCATCCTCTCTGTCCTAGGACGGGCAGAAACGCTGCGCCGCATCGAGATATTCCCCCGCTAACCGCTGCACATACCCGTGCGTACGCTTGATTTTGATTATCCTCTGCCGCCGGAACTCATCGCCGAGCGCCCGTTACCGGAACGCACGGCCTCGCGCATGATGGTGGTGCATCGTGACTCCGGACTCATCGAACACCGCCTTTTTCGCGACTTGCCGAGCTTTATTCTGCCGGGAGATTTGCTCGTTCTCAACGACACCAAAGTCATCCCGTCGCGATTCTTTTCCAATGACGGCAGCATCGAGCTGGTGCGCACCAGCATGACCGATGAACTTGTCTGGAAATGCCTTGTTCGACCGGGGCGTAAAATGAAAATTGGTCGCCAGATTAAAATCGGCGAATCGACCGGCTCTGTGGAGCATATAGATGAGGAGGGGTACCGCTTCATTCGATGGGATCGGCCCGTGGACGATGAAACATTCGGACGCCTTGCACTCCCCCACTACATGAAGCGCGAATGTGAACCTGCCGACAAGGAGCGCTATCAAACCATCTATGCCGCGCACGAAGGCGCTATTGCTGCTCCTACTGCCGGGCTTCACTTCTCCAAAGAATTGTTAGACTCCCTGCCTCATCGCTTTCTCACCCTGCATGTAGGTGTAGGAACCTTTCGCCCGGTAAAGTCAGATCGCGTGGAGGATCACCACATGCACACCGAAAGCTTCTATTTGCCGCCGGACACAGCGAGCGCCATCAATGCGGCCAAACGCGTGTTTGCCGTGGGCACCACCAGCGTACGTGTACTGGAAACCCAAGCCGCCCGACAAGGATTGCCCCTGCAACCAGGATCCGGGGATACAGATATTTTCATATATCCCGGCTTTAAGTACCAGGTGACGGATGCGTTGCTCACGAATTTCCACCTGCCTCAGAGTACGCTCATCATGCTGGTGTGTGCGTTTGCCAATCGTGACCTGATTATGGAAGCGTACCGCCAGGCTGTGGCCGAGCGATACCGCTTCTTTTCCTACGGCGACTGCATGCTCATCCTCTGAGCCACCCCAACACGCCTCCCAGAGTCTTTGTTTTTTGAGCATAGCGTCACTGTGAATTGCAAGAACAAATGCAACATATGACAGAAAGAGTTGAAGTCATGCGAAGAGAGGGGTAAAATAGTGACGG
>CANQAC010000040.1 GCA_947589345.1 uncultured Akkermansia sp. | reverse complement strand
GCGCATAGAGGGAGTAAGCTACAAGACGATAGAGCGAGCACTCAAAACGTGGAGGCCGGTAGCCGTGTCGGCAAGGAAGGGGAACGTCGGTTGCTTGAGCAGGGAATATGGAGTAGAGTTTGTGGAAAGGATACGGCACGTAACAGGGCCGGGTTACATCTGCATGGATACAGTGCTGCATGGGGGAAGGAGTACGGCAGGGAGTTTCATGTGGAGTGTGACGTGGACGGATGTGTGGAGTGGCTACACGCTCAATTATGCGATATGGAACTCATCATTTGCAGAGATGAAGAAGGCGTTTGACTACTTTATGGACAACACGCCCTTTGAGATTGTGAGCATCAACGTAGATAACGGGAGGGAGTTTTTTAATAGGATGGCACTTGAGTATTGGACGAAAGAGAAAGGAGTGAAAGTAACCCACTCGCGACCGATGATGAAGAACGACAACGCGCATGCGGAGCAACGCAATAAAACGCACGTACGAAGGCTATTTGCACGTTATAGAATTGACGAGAAGAGTGACGTGAGATGGGCCAATCTAATCTATCGACTCAATAATCTGAAATATAATTACATGATGCCGTGCAGAGTGTTGGTGAATAGAGAGCTCAAGAAAGACAAACAACGCTACAGGAGGGTGTATGATAAGGCTAAGCCCCCCGCCGAAAGACTGCTGGCAAGTCCGGAAGTAAGCGAGGAAAACAAACAGCGCATCAAGGCAACGGCAGAGGAGTGTAACTTTGTAAAAATCTCGGTGAAGCTCAAAGTAACGCTCGATAAGTTTTACGAGCGATTAGGGAGGCGAGAGAACATATACGATTAGGAGAAATATGTTTAAGGTCAATCGATGAGACAATCCTGTCTGCCCCCTGGCGGCGCCATTTGCAAAGGGAGCGACTCCGCTACGCTCCGTCGCACCCTTTGCAAATGCTTCCTGAGGACATCAAAAGCTATGACGGTCAAACATCGTTGAACACTTCGGTGCTCTATTTTTGTCCGATCACTTTTCTTTTTTCGGTGCTCTATTTTTGTCCGATCACGCCGTTCTACTACACCAAAGGAGAGCCGACCGCACTATTGCCGTCGGCTCTCCACGAAAGGGATAATAACTCAAGCCTTTAACTCATTGCCAAGCTCGATGATGGAGTATTCCCCCTCGTGCAAGCGGTAAACAATTTGAAGAACATTGCGCCGGGCATTGCGGTACAGCACAAAGGGTTTGCCGGAAATCTCAAGTTCCATGATGGCGTCTTCCTTGTACATGGTCTTCAGCTCATACCCTTCCCGCGTGATACGAACCGGTTTGGGATCCTCGGGCGCATCAATATCCACATCCTGGTCGAGCACATCTTCCTCGTACACCTTCTCCTCAAGCTTGCGAATACTTTGCGAACGATGCGGACGGAAATGTTTCATCAGGCGTGTCTTGTGCTTGCGCATACGACGCATGATTTTGGTCACCGTCTCATCCAACGCCGCGTACAAATCCGCGCCTGTTGTGGAAGCTTGTATCGTAATATGATCCGCACAGAACAGGACTATTTCCGCCACGTGCCTATCCTTTTGCACATCCACCACCACACGCGCCTCCACAATCCGTGGGTAATCGATGTGGATAGCCTCTATCTTCTTACGGGCGAACTCGCGAATAGCATCTGTTACCTCGATGTGGCGCCCGGTCACTATAATGTTGGTCTCGTTATTACTTGGCATTGTATCAATTCCTTCGTGTTAGTCGGGTGGAGAGCTTCTGCACCGGCAGACCTTCCCCACGCGATATCATAGCGGTACAAGCACTTATTTGCAACAAAAAAATGCTTCGCTGACGGAAGATTCGTATGGAAAGTTTTTTTGACGATGAGACGAACAAAATTGCTTGCCAAAGCGGGCATAAGAGGGTACAATGCGCGCACCCTTGTGCCGCCCGGTAGCCCACAGGCGCCCGCAGAACTACCGGAGTATGGGCCACAGAGGCATGAGGAAAACGACAAAACCTAACCAACAAAATAAATGAGTAATGCTGAACTGGAGGCTTTGATCGAGTCGAAGCTTCCGTCATTCCGCAAGGGCGATATCGTCAACGGTACCATCCTTGAAATCCGTCCTCAGGTTGTTCTGGTGGACATTGGATACAAATCTGAAGGAGTCATCCCCATCTCCGAATTTGAGGACGAAGAAATAGAAGTGGGAGACCAAATTGAAGTACTGCTGGAGAGTCTGGAAAACGAAGAAGGACATGTCGTTCTTTCCAAGGAAAAGGCTGCTCACAAGCAAAATTGGGACAAAATTGTGGCCGTCTTCAAGGAGGGAGGTCTTGTAAAAGGCAAGGTCAAGAGTGTTGTGAAGGGCGGCTTAATGGTGAATGTGGGTGTAGAAGCATTTTTACCCGGTTCTCAAGTGGATATTATCCCGCCGAAAGATCTTAACGAGTACGTCGGCAATGTCTACGAATTCAAAATTGTCAAGGTAAATGACGAGCGCAAAAATATTGTGCTGTCACGTCGCGAGGTGATTGAAGCTGAGCGTAGCGAACTGCGCCAGCGCTTCTTGGAAACAGTAAAGGCCGGAGATAAGGTGCGCGGCATTGTGAAGAACCTGACCGATTTCGGGGCGTTCGTCGACTTGTCCGGCATGGATGGTTTGCTGCACATCACGGACATGAGTTGGGGTCGCGTGAATCATCCCTCTGAGTTGCTCCATATCGGTCAAGAGTTGGAAGTACTCATCCTGGAGGTAGATCGCGACAAGGAGCGTGTATCTCTCGGTCTGAAGCAACTCACCGACAATCCGTGGGCTGATATTGAGAAGAAATATCCCATCGGTTCTCACGTCAAAGGACGCGTCACCAAGTTGCTTGCATACGGCGCCTTTGTGGAACTGGAACGGGGCGTCGAAGGTCTGGTACACGTTTCCGAACTCTCGTGGACGAAGCGTATCACACGCCCGAGCGATGTGCTTTCGCTGGATCAGGAGATTGAGGCCGTTGTTCTCAACATATCTGTGGAAGAACAAAAGATTTCTCTGGGCGTCCGCCAGCTGGAGGAAAACCCGTGGGATGCCATCGAGGCTCGCTTCCCAGTGGGGACGGTTATCTCCGGAGCTGTTCGCAATTTGACCCCATACGGTGCATTCGTTGCGCTGGAGGAAGGAATCGATGGCATGATCCATGTGTCGGATATGAGCTGGACACGCAAGATCAACCATCCTTCCGAAGTGCTCAAAAAGGGCGACGTTGTGGAGGCTCGGGTGCTGAGCATCGACAAGGAGAATCAGCGTGTATCTCTCGGCATCAAGCAGCTTGAAGATGACCCGTGGGAGACGATTGACAGTCGCTTCAAAGTGGGTGACCTCGTTGCCGGCCAGGTGGCGAAAATTGCTTCCTTTGGCGCTTTCGTCAACTTGGATGGCGATATCGACGGACTCATTCACATTTCTCAGCTGTCTGAGGAACATGTGGAGCGCGTCAAAGACGTCATTAAGGTGGGAGATGAAATACAAGCTCGCGTCATCAAGGTGGATAAAGTAGAGCGCCGCATTGGGCTGTCTGTGAAAGCAGTCAACTACGATGCTGAGCAACTGCGACGCGAAACGGCTGCCTTCGAAACCGTGCGCGCCGGTGACATGGTCGGTCTGGAACAGGCCTTTAACTTGGCATCGCTGCAGGCTGAGGAATGGAGTCCCTCAGAAGGAGATACCAAGAAAGACTAAGCTCCCCTGCCCCAAGATTAGTTTAACCTGCTGCAGGTTCCAGCAACCTGCAGCAGTTTTTTTCCCCGGAAAGCAAAAAGGAGCTTGCCAGCAGGCTGGTAATGTGGTAAAACCGGGTTGCTATGAAAAAAATTCTTTCTCTGATTGCTCTGCTGGGCATAATGGTTGGCTCTGCGTCCGCCGCGCCCTATTATCTGCCGCAGCCGGCCAGCGGGGCGCTTACTTCGTACGACTGGCAGCCTGTGTACACCTTGGAAGGCGTATACAACTTTGTTGATAAACATGATCTGCCGGACACCTACGGCGCCCGTCTCAATTTCAGCCTGTACAGCGATGCCGTCTCCACCGTGCGTCATCAGTTCGGTTGCACTATAGGCTATGAATACGGCAGCAAGCATGATCTTGATCTGACCCGGATTCCCCTGACCTTGGGCTATGACGCTAACATAGCTCTCACGGATCATGTTCTTCTGGATCTCGGTGGCAAGGTAGGTTATGCGTGGGCTATCGGGGAGGAAGAAGACATCAAAGAGACTTGCGGTGGTTTTACCTTCTCACTGGGGGCTGGCATCAAGGTGCTTTGCTCTGATTCCATCTACGTGAAGGTTGGCTATGAGTTTTCTCGGACATTCTTACAAGATGTCGTAGACACTGCCGACGTTAACTTTGGTCAGCATAGCATCGTCGTCGCTGTTGGCGCCAAGTTCTGATTGTTTGCCGAACGAAGCCTCTGTAAAAATCTGCCGTGGGTGTGCTACACCCACGGCTTTTTTTCGCAAACTTGGACGATGGCGTTCGCGCTATCTCACGCGGACATCTTCCTCTCAGGACTTACTCCATATAACGACACGTTTGCCATCCCATTGAACGGCCTTGACTTTATCCGTCCCGTTCGGACAAACCACGCTCGTGGCAGCGTCGTCCTCGTGATTCAATCCACTCGGAGAGATATGCAGCAGGGTGTTGCCGCGGTATGCTTCGTAAGCCACGGCATTATGCCATGCATCCGCCGGCACCTCCAGCAAGCCATCCTGCATAGTCACCTTCCTCGTGCCAGGAGTGAGAGGTCGCCGTTCACGGAAAATGTCTTCATTACGCGCACTGATGTAGTAAATGACACGGCTGGCTGGTTTGGGATACTTAGACGCATAGCGAAGAGCCTCCTCGCACATGTCGAAAGAAATGTCGATGAGACCTCGCGTGTAATCATTGGCCACACGATACATGGGGGTGACGATTCCCAGTTTGACAAAAAACTCGCTGAGATTTTCACCGGCAGCATCACAAGCTCGCTTAAAAAACAGCAGCTGAATCTCGCCGAGAGTCATCTTGCTCTCGTCCGTCACACGCACATCATGGTAAATGCGAGGGTAAAAATCTTTCTTTCCCTGCGCAACGGCGTAATATAATTGCAACTGCCAGAGGGGCAGCAGGGTTTCCATAACCCAACCGGCTCGCTTATCAAGCGTTTCATCACTGCCTTTAGGTCCCCCGTACCACAACCATGTCCTGCGTGCTACAAGTGCGTTATTAAGGTAATTATCGTACACGCCGCCACGCATGCGCACGTTGTCGTTGTTTTCCCATTCCCAATAGTCACGCAGTTTTTCATGCGCAAAGTTGTAGGCAACCCACGCGGAGCAGATATTATTGGTCACCTCTGTGGTACCGCTCCAGCACATGCCGGGACGGGTCTGATTCACATGACCAAACTCATGAGCTACACCCCATGAACTCTCACGCAATTTGTCCGGATTGGAGATATGAGCAATAGTGCTGTCGTGAAACGCTGCGCCGAACCCATCCGCATGCATATACCCACCCGGCATGGAACGACCCATCACGTGATTTCCCGTATGCGTACCATCCAAGTGCCAACCCAAGATGTCTTCTTGCTCAATGCGAATAATTTCATCATACATACGCAGCAACTTAGGCCCGTCATTTGGACACCCCTTGCGCAGCTCCTGCAAATTCATCACCAACTGCACACGCTCGCCCACCATATCCAGCACCATGTACTTTGCGTCGTGCAATAATCGCTTCCACACGTTCTGGTCATCCTCCAGAGTGAAGATACCATTGATCTCTCCTCCACGAATATCCACGGTCACAGGTTCCGATGGTTTACTTTCATAGCGATAGTCAATGTAGCCAAGCCCCTCCTTGTCAATTGTGAAGATGTTTTCTCCCTCATGCAACGGGTATTCGCTCAACGAAAGACCGTTTGCATAATTGGCTATCAACAATTTGATCCCTTTCCCCTGAGCTTCCCGACTAAGAGTGAGACAAACTTCCTCTCCCTTGCGGAAAAAGATTCCTGTAGCGTTTTCACAACTACTGTAGCGCCCGACCTTGGCTCGCTTAGAGAACGCCTCAATACTCATGTATGATCCAAATTTTCGGTGGCGGTACGTCTGCTCTCGATTCGTGGAATTCAGTCCGCTGTAACTAGTACGTTGCGGCACGGGCGCTGCTCCCAGCTGGCCAGCCATAACACCAACGCTCAAAATGCAAGCGCTGAGCAATGTCGTAAAAAGAAGTGTTTTCATATCTTTTATCGGGAAGGTTTCGTTTTTTTGATCATCTCTGCAATTCTGCCTTGTGCATAATCCCGAGCGCTCATTCCTTTCTCGTCCTTGGCATCGGGATCAGCACCGGCCTTTAAAAGCACGGCGGCCACATTCTCCTTGTTCTCTCGGGCGGCCACAGAAAGCAGCGGTTCGCGACCG
The DNA here is from genome assembly GCA_947589345.1 of uncultured Akkermansia sp. Taxonomy (GTDB): domain Bacteria; phylum Verrucomicrobiota; class Verrucomicrobiia; order Verrucomicrobiales; family Akkermansiaceae; genus Akkermansia. The sequence goes on along the minus strand of CANQAC010000040.1, from coordinate 14,705 downwards.
TAACGTTTGTCGCACACGTCAAGCCCGTTATCAATGAGTATCTGCATACTCTCCGCCGCGTCACGCTTTGCTGCCATCACCGCCGGATACCCGTTACCGCCGGACATCGGCAAGTCAAAATGCTGTTCCTTGTAACACGGAGCCAGTTCTCTCACCACATCGACCATATTGTTCCATATCGCTTCATGCAGCGGGTAGACATTACGATCTGTTCGCACCATGACATCGGCTCCGTGTTTGAGCAGATAGTGCACCATCTCCGCATCGCGCTTGCACACCGCCTCATACAACGGCTCCACTCCTTGCGAATTAGCCGCCGCTATATTCACTCCTGCCCCATTCTGAACTAATAGTTGAACCATTTTAAGATGTCCAGATGCCACGGCTTCCATAAGAAGAGTACGCGTATGTTGCGCATTTTCGGCATTGACAGAAGATGCGGGTAAACTGCCGTTTCTGAAAGTCTCCTCCACCGTTTGCACGTCTCCTGCTTTCACAGCCTCAACAAGCTTGAGTTCTGCCAGACGGCGCTGAAGTGCCTCGTGACAGGCGCCACGCACATCCTCTCGGTCACTCATCTGCTCCGGTATCTGCCCCGCCTCATTTTTTGCCAGTGGGTCGCCACCCAGAACAAGCAACCCTCGCAAAGCCGACACATGACCATCCCGTGCGGCAATATGCACCATAGTGTTGCCGCGTGCATCCCGAGCATTGATCATTTCCGGATGCTCTGCCAACAAGCGTTGCAACGCCTCACCATCGTCCCACATCATTGCCTCATGGGCGGTGATAACAGCATCCCCACGTTTCAGTTTATTTTTCCAACGCGCCCAATTGGCATCGGCGCGTTGTTGAGGCGTCATATCTTTCCATGAAGCAGGTTTTGGATTTACCGTCCGATTCATTGGTTCAGCCCCCATGGCTGGCAGAAAACATGCGGCAATTCCCCAAGCAATTAATGCGTATTTGTCCATATACGAACTTTCGCTCTTCTCGGTTGAAACATACAGCCGTCACTCCACCTTGTCAATAGAAATATACCAAAAAATGCACGCGTTGATTTTCTCCAATTGTGGGTGTTATCCTCCGAATCCATCCTTTCCTACAAATATCTTGAAGGTTATCTGTCAATTTAATACAAATATTTCGCGCTTTTTTATCTTGCAATCACCGCATATTGGGAGTATCATCCCGGCGGTGCGTTGTGTGCGCCCATGTAACCACCTCACCTTAACTTTTTTTGTGCAATGGACTTTATATCTTCATACGCCGCCGCTCTTAGCCCCTCACTCACTCTAGCTGTCACGAACCGCGCCAAAGAAATGAAAGCGAAAGGGGAGCAGGTATTCGGTCTCGCCGGAGGCGAACCAGATAAGGACACCCCAGAGAATATCAAGCAAGCTGCCATTGCTGCTCTTCAGCAAGGACATACCAAGTACACTCCTTCAGCCGGACTGCCCACGCTACGCCAGGCCATCGTCGACAAGCTGAAGCGCGATAACAATCTGAGCTATTCGGTCGATCAAGTCTGCGTGTGTTCAGGAGCAAAACCAGCCGTGTACAGTGCACTGCGAGCAACAATCAGTCCGGGGGATGAAGTTATCATCCCCTCTCCGTACTGGGTAAGCTACCCCTCCATGGTGGAACTGTGCGGTGGGACGCCCGTGTTCGTTGAAACAAAAGCAGAAAATGGCTGGAAGATCACAGCGGAAGAGTTCTCCAACGCCATGACTCCCCGCACCAAAATGATTATTCTGACATCACCTCATAACCCTACCGGAGCTGTGTACAGTGAGGATGAACTGCGGGCCATCGGTGAGGTTGCGGTAGATGAAGACATCCTGATTCTGTCAGATGAGATCTATGAACATCTCATCTACGGCGGTGCTGAACATGTCTCCATCGGCTCCCTTTCGCAAGAACTCTATGATCTCACGATTACCATCAATGGATTTTCCAAGAGCTACGCTATGACTGGATGGCGACTCGGTTACTCCGCCGCGCCCGATGCAATAGCCAAAGCGATCCGACTCATCCAAGATCACACCGCCTCCAATGCGACAACCTTTGCTCAGTACGGTGCTATTGAGGCTCTCAATGGAGATCAATCCTTCATCAGTGATCTGCGCGAAGAGTACGATTTCCGTCGACAGTACGTATTTGATCGCCTTTCCAAGATGCCCAAAGTCAAAGTGGTGGAACCGCTCGGCGCTTTCTACTTTTTCCCGGATATCAGTGCCACAGGTCTGGATTCCATGACTTTCTGCGAGCGTTTGTTGGAACGCTACAAAGTTGCGGCTGTTCCTGGCATTGCCTTTGGCAATGATCACGCCATCCGTATTTCTTACTGTACCTCGCTGGATGTACTCAAGGAAGGATTGGATCGCCTTGAGGATTTCTGCCGCAAACTTTCGTAGAGAATAACCATCCCCAGAAGACCTGAGAGCTGAGTACCTGCTCTTGCTCCTTTTTCTGTCTATTCTGATCCATGCTGAAGATTTCCACCAAAGGGCGCTACGCCCTGCGCGTGATGATTGCTCTGGCGAGCCAACCAGATTCCCGTCCGGTGTCCTTGCGCGCTGTAGCAGAGCAACAGCATCTTACTCTCAAATACCTAGAAAGCATTATCTCACTACTTTTACGTGAACAGCTCGTCGTAAGCATTCGCGGCAAAGCCGGCGGGTATCGCCTGTCACGCCCAGCCGCGCGCTACACGGTTTACGAAATTCTGCGAGCTACTGAGGGAGAGCTGGAACCCGTGCATTGCCTCAATCCTGAGGAAGCACACTGTCCTCTGGAGAAGTATTGTCCAACACAGCCTGTATGGCGGGGGTTGCAGCGTGTGACTCGAGAATATCTGGAATCCATTTCTTTGGCGGATCTCTCCCAATCTCCTCCTGGCGAGTTTTCCTTCTGCGATGGCATTTGAATCTCACTCACCTCACCTCTCAAGAATTCAGCGTGCTTGTTTGGGACGGTGCAAGCCTGCGTAGGAGAACGATATTCTCATTGACTTTCAGGATAGCTCAAGTAGAATGGTGTCATGCAAGTATTAGCCTATCTCGGTTCTCCCACCCAATGGTTCATCTTGGCCATCATCTGCCTGATTGTCTTTGGTGCATCCCGCTTGCCTGAAATTGCCCGTAATTTGGGCAAAAGTTTGGGTATCTTACGCAAAGCTAAACGAGACTTCGAACGAGAACTTTTGGATGCCGAGCAACCATCCCCTGCTGAGCCTCAAAAAGACAATTCTCCGGAGGCCGAAGCTCAGACTGCCCAAGCCCCTTCTGCTCCGGAAGATGAGAAACGAACCTGAACACATGCGTGTATCAGGTTACGCGGTTCAGAAGTATTTCCGCTTGCATCATCACCTCAAAAGCGTAGTGTCACATTCTTTCGCTGCTCTTCTGAGGCTCTGCCACAGGGTCGATCTGCTGGTCGCGGCGAAAGGGGCTGCGCTGATGTGCCTTTTCCCCCATAGGGTGTAAAAATGCCTTTATTTGTGGACAACTGGGTATCTGCTTAAAAAAGCTCTGAGCCAAGCCATGTTCTTTGAAGACGGCGCGACGGTGACTTCCAAAGAGAAGAGGGACACCCAACGAATGGAATGCGGCTACCATGTGAACTTTCTCTTTCCCGAATAATCAAATATGTCTTTTTCTAGTCCAAAAGGCGACAAGAGTACGATAGAATCCAATTAGAGGAACACTTACAACAAAAGACGACGACTCCGCATTTGAAGGCGAAACTGTCCGCGAGGTGTGGCTGCCCAATTTGAAACAAAAGTAGTTCGCATTCCATCATCTCTTCCTTTGACAATCCCTACAGTCACTCGAGCCAAATGATTTATTTATCTGTGCGCCTACATCCTTGGCAATGAGGAAACAGCCCAGCTTGCTTCCGAGCCCTGATCCCGCAAGCTCAGCGACTTTGAACGGTATCCAACTTTGCCTGCAGTCCGGATACGTCCAGAGTCTCCACCCACTTGATTAGCTCAGCTTCACTGTAAGAAAACAGCGCATCCGCAGCTAGCATGCGTCCCAGCTCAGCTTCACTGAGTAATTCACAAAGTATTCCTTCTTCCCCACGCCGGGCACACTTGATTTCCCCGCTTTTCATCATAAAAACCCCATCGCCCGGATTGAGAGAGTTTTGCTCCAAAATGGCCTTTTTCAGTTGCTCACGATCGATTGTCATAGCCCGGAATGTCACGCGCGCATTTTAACCAACGCTCCCGGCGATGTCAAGTTCGCACCCACCTATTTAACGCAACGATACTTTCCCTTTTCACGCATCTCCATCTTAAAAGAAATGAAACCTTTAAAAATTTCACATATTATTAATTATAAACAAATTATAAAAACAATACTCTTTTACATACTGAATTTACGGAAAGGAAATGCCCAAAAATTGCTAGACAAACTTGCTTCTGCGAGTTATGCTGGACGAGGCTTGGGGTGGGGACGCACTGGTCTTTGCTGCGGGTATCGCCCACAAGAGGTCAAGTAAGCCAGGAAAATACAAACCACTATGCCCGACATCACAAAGCACATGCATGGATATCGCTTCGCTCAAATTGCAGTGTGCGTTGCTCTCAGCTTATTCATGCTGGGGGAAGCCGCGCGTGCGGCTATTGGTAAATCTCCCACGACCATTTCATTTAAGATCGACAAGCGTAAACAGCTTTCAGAGGCCCAGCGCCGCGTCACCTTGTTCCCCCAAAACGTGAAGAGCGCCTTTCTTTGTGAACAACTTGGGCTTTGCTTTAAAAGAGATGGCAGCCAAAGTATGCGCTGCACTGACAACATCAAACCCGCCACATGGGGCGATGCCTACTATGTGAATAGCGTTGGTCGCGTCACAAACTGGGCCGAAGGGCGTTCCGGTTTCGACTTAGAAAAATGGGATCGAGCTTATAGAGCCTTTGTGACAACGAAAGGCGAAATAGCTCTGGCCCCTTTTAAGAAAGACGTTGATAAATTAGCTCGTAACACCGCACGCCACCTTCTGAAAACAATGCCTGAAGAACTGCGATGGGGCATTTTGGCCTCTATGGCTAATCTTCTCTACCACCAGGATGGCTCAAGTGTCAGCCAATCTGACAGGAAAAAAACGATGATGGAATGCGGGATTGAGGTCAGCCATCCTTCCTACGACACTAATGATACTTTTTACACAGATCCTCTGGGAAATGAGGACGGACTGAACGCTCTTTCCGCGAGGACGGGCCAAAAGTGGTGGAGATGGGAGCAGATTGTTTGGCGTTGCGAAAATCTAATCGGGCCTAAGGCTATTCTTGGTCTTTTCAAGGACGAAGTGCAAGCCATGCGGAGCAATTATACACCCCGCATTGATCAGCTCAGGGCAAGTTATGAAAAAAAGCTGCAATCCCTGGTAGCCACGGCGGACGACATGCTCTCCCCTCTACCGGCAGAAGAACAACAAGCTTTTATAGCGGAAGCCGTCGGCTTGTACTACAAACATCCGGATGATGCCGGCTACAACGGCACATACCAATGGTTGGATCCAGATGTGAAAATCTTTCTGTGCGATGGGAAGATGACTTGGGGATTAAAAGGCACGGGCGGTACCAGACCTGCGAGAGAATTTCTCCACCAGATCCCTCACGAAACCTTGATTGAACATTTCCACGAACAGGTCACTCTGATGGCTCGACATATGGCAAAAGATCGCTTTGAAAACATGCCAGATTTACTGCGCGAGGCTCTCCGTGCAGAGTTCTCCGGAACTTTGACGACAAAAGATGGAACTCCGGCCGTAGCAGGAGAGACCACTATTGAAGTGCAAGCAGCAAACAGAAACGTCAAGATACCGCGTGCCAACATACTCAGAAACAAAGCATATTTCACGGATGTTGCTGGCCAGGAACACCCCTATTCCTCTATTGTCAAATATGAAGGACCGTACTGGCAGTCCATTCGTTTGGCATACCTCTGCGCCCATATCCTCGGAAAGGAAGAAATCCTCAAACTCATCCCTGACGCCGCTGTCTCAAAGTCGGAGAATTAAAATGATGGCTTTGCAAAAACTTTGCTCATGTGGAAAAACATCCCTTACATAGTCTCCACGCCGACGGATATATAGATTTTTCATAAAGAATTGCCACTTGAGGAAAAATCGTGTAAACTTCGGGCAGGTATGAATGAAACGCTGACTGATATCAGGGAACGCCGCAGCTGCCGAAAATACACGGATGAACCCGTAAATCGCCAGGATCTGGAAAAGGTGCTGGAGGCCGGGACATTCGCTCCAACCGGCCATGGCACCCAATCCCCGCGCATGGTAGTGGTGACAGATAAGGATCAAATGAAAGAGCTCTCTGCACTCAACGAGCGGGTGTGGGGCAAGCCGGTGGATCCTTTTTATGGCGCGCCCGTCGCCGTGTTTGTGATGGCTGATAAGGAAGCCCCAACCGGAATGCAGGACGCGTGTCTAGTGATGGGCAATTTGATGCTTGCAGCACACGCCATTGGGCTCGGTTCCTGTTGGATTAATCGGGGCAAAGAAATGTTTGAATTACCAGAAGGGTGCGCCATCATGGAGCGCTGGGGTATAGATCCCACCCGTTATGTGGGGTTGGGCATCTGCATACTTGGTCACCCGGCTGAAGGTGGAATCAGCCATGCTAAGCCCCGCAAGAATGATTATATCCTCTACGCCTGATTTCTCTCCCTCCCATGAGTACACCTGAACCAACACCATCCATCTACAGCCGTCTTTCTGAGACACCTGTCGGCGACCAGGAAATTACTCTCCGTCCGCCGGATTTCAATGAGTTTCATGGGCAGGAGAAAGTCAAGGAAAGGCTCATGCTTATGGTGGCGGCAGCCAAGCAGAGGGGAGATGTACTGGACCACGTGCTGCTCAGTGGCCCCCCCGGGTTAGGCAAAACAACGCTTGCCTATATCGTAGCTCATGCCGTGGGACGCAATTTGTACATAGCATCCGGTCCTCAGATTGAGAAAGCGCGAGACTTGGCCGGCTTGCTCACGCGACTGGAAGAAGGGGATGTCCTCTTTATTGATGAGATTCACCGCTTGAACCCCGCAGTGGAGGAGTATCTGTACCCGGCCATGGAGGATTTTCGACTCGATATCATGATTGATCAGGGACCTGCGGCGCGTTCAGTGAATATGCGGCTCAAGCCTTTCACGTTGATCGGGGCAACCACACGAAGCGGCATGCTCACTGGTCCGCTGCGTTCCCGTTTTGGCATTGCTAACCGCCTAGATTATTACACAACCGACGAATTATGTCACATTCTGGCACGCTCTGCAGGTCTGCTGAACATTAAGATTACTCCAGAAGGAGCTGAAGCCATCGCACGACGCTCCCGCGGTACTCCACGTGTGGCAAATGCCCTGTTACGCTGGGTACGCGACTACGCTCAAGTGCGCTCAGATGGGGATATCATCGCCGAGGTGGCGGAAAAGGCTTTAGAAATGATTGATATTGACGCTGATGGGTTGGATGAGATGGATAAGCGCATACTGGAGGCTATGATCTATAAGTTTGATGGTGGTCCAGTGGGTCTTTCATCCCTCGCTGTAGCGCTGGGTGAAGATGCATCCACGCTGGAAGATGTGCATGAACCCTTCCTTATCATGCAGGGCTACCTCAAACGTACACCAAGAGGGCGCGAAGCCATGCCCGCTGCCTATGCTAAACTCGGCATAGCAATGGTACGCGGCGAGCAAGACCACCTGCTGCTCTAGTCCCCTGCCTGCATACCATGAAAGCAACGCGGTGCATTCTCATTGGCGCAATCATCTGTTTACTCGCCCCACAGTGTGCGCAGCAACAGATGCAGCGTCAAGTACTGGAATCAAACACGGTGGTGCTTGACATCGGACATTACTACGCACCCGGACGTGGGGGACAGGGAGCGCGTACTCCGGATACGAGTTGTGGAGGGATGCTTGAGGAATGCGAATTTTGGTATAAATACGTCGGCGAAGTAAAGGACGTACTTGAACAAGCTGGGTATTGCTGTGTGATCACTAACCGCGGTGATCTTCCGACTGATCCGGCACTGGCTGCGGCCGCCAGACAAGTTGGTGTCGTTCATGTAAAATCACCTCAGCCGACGGCTGTGTACCTCTCACGGCATCACCCGAAACGCATGGCTGTCGGCATTCTGAGCGCCGATTATGCTCTGGATTGTAAACCTGCAGCCGTTATATTCCTGCACCTCAACAGTGACTCTGAAACTTGGAAAATCTCCAATAAGGGAGCTTTCTACTGCAACCGAGTCGGTGTACCCATGGCCACCACGATGGCAGAACATGTGAATCGGACCCTGTTTGGCCACGGTTTGCCCAACCGCGGTATGCCTTGTGGCGTTGTCATACGGACCGATGGTCACAAAGGGGGTGGTGACTGGCTCAACACCTGCAATGATTCGTGGGTCCCTGCCCTCATTACTGAAATCGCTTTTGTCTCCAATCCGGAACACGCTCGTTTTTTGAATCATCCTATCAACGCAAAACGTTTTGCGCGTGCTATCGGCGAAGGCGTTGTGCTATACCTGCGCAGCAGATAATCTGTTTTGCTCTTGCTAATGGTAGAACTTTAGGTAAAATCTCCCTATGTTATGAAAGGCATCGTACTAGCAGGAGGTTCTGGGACACGCCTCTATCCCATCACCAAAGGAGTGAGTAAGCAGCTCCTCCCGGTATTTGATAAACCGATGATATATTACCCGATTTCTACGCTCATGCTCGCAGGAATTCGGGACATCCTCATTATTTCTACACCGGAGGATTTGCCAAGCTTTCAAAGACTGCTCGGGGATGGCCACCTCTTAGGTATCCATTTCTCCTACGCAGAACAGCCACGCCCGGAAGGACTTGCCCAGGCATTCATCATAGGACGAGACTTTATCGGCGAGGACTCCGTTTGCTTGGTATTGGGGGACAATTTATTTCACGGTGCAGGATTTCCTAATTTGTTGCGCCATGCCGTGGAACAGGCAGAAAAGGGAGGCGCAACTATTTTTTGTTATCGCGTTGCTGATCCAGAACGCTACGGTGTTGCTGAACTGGATGCCGATGGAAACTGCATTTCGTTAGAGGAAAAACCTGAGTGTCCCAAATCTAACTACGCGGTCGTAGGATTGTACTTCTACCCCAATGATGTAGTGCAAATTGCCGCTGGTATTACGCCGTCTAAACGTGGAGAATTGGAAATCACCTCGATAAACCAGGTTTACCTGCATACCGGGAAACTGGGGGTACAAACCATGGGACGTGGTTACGCTTGGTTGGATACAGGAACCCTTGACTCTCTCTCGGAAACCTCTACCTTTGTCGAGGTTATCGAAAAACGCACCGGTAATATTATTGCATGCCTTGAGGAAATCTCGTGGGAAAATGGGTGGATTGACTCCAACCGCCTGCGCGAGTTAGCAAAACCCATGATTAATAATGGATACGGACGTTATCTGATGGCGTTGTCCGAACAAACTCGCGGATAATCCTCGTCCCATTCCCCCCGCTCATCCCGTCCAGCGCGCTCCGCTCATTAATCCGGCTGCTCTGGTCAAACCTCCCCGGCCAGTACTTCTCCACCGCCGGGAACGGTACCCCCTCCCGCGCCTCCCACACCTCCGCAAGCCCATTATTCCCCAGCCTCTCCCGCATCCAGTACCCATACGCCAGCGCATCCTTCCCCACAACCCCCCTCAGCGCCTCAATCACCTCCGCCGTGTACCCCTGCGCATCCGCGCTCTCCGCATAATCCGCCTGCTCCGCCAGCAGGATAAGATTCAGCGCATTATCCTTGCTCAGCACCAGCTCTCCCCCCTCCTCCGTCCGGTACTCCCTCTCCGTCGTAATATACTTCTTCCTCCCCGCCTCCCGCAGCGCCTCCATCATCAGCTCCACATCCTCATCCTCCACAATGTTCTTCGCGTCCACCCCCCTCTCCTCCGCCTCCTTGCGGATCCTCTCATTCCTCGCCTTCCTCTCCCCCTTGCTCATCGCCACTATCTCCCTCGCCTCCTCCACACTCACCCGCACCCTATGCACCCTCTTCTCCCCTGCCTTGCGCACCCCCGTCGCCCTCTCCTTCTTCAAATCCACAAGAAAATCATTCCTCGCCGCCTCGCTCGTCAGCCCCAGCTCCTGCGCCATAAACGCCACCTCAGCCTCCCTCAGCGCCCTCTCCCGCATCCCCAGCGCCACATTCCCCCTCGCCAGCCGCTCAAGGCTCCACTCCGCCATCTCCCTCAGCGCAGGCACACCCTGCATCGCCATCCACATCTGCCCAAGGCTCATAAATCCCTTCTGCGTCCCCAATATCGTCCGCAGCGGCTTCCTCGCCCTGTCCCTCTTCGCCGCCAGCTTATTCCTGTCCACCCCTCCCATCGCCTCCACAGCCACACGCGCAAAATGCTTCATCTGCTCCTTCTCCAGCTCCACTCTCCCCTCCCAGCTCGTCCTCTCCCCGCGCACAAACCCAATCAACTCCGCCACCCCTCTCCGCACATCCGCCAGCTTCCCGCTCCCCAGCGCGCCAAACGTCGCCAGCTCCCGCATCTCCTCCTCAATCGGCTCCTGCTTCTCCGCCTCGCTCTCCTTATCCAGCTTCGCCGCCAGCTCCTCCATCCTCTCCGCCTTCTCCTCCGCGCTCATCTCCACCATCTTCATATACTTCGCAAACCTCCGGTACCCCTCCGCGCTCATCTTCCCCGGCGCCAGCTTCCCGCTCTTCAGCTTCTTCGGCTTTAGCGCCTCCGCCATCCTCTTCACCACATCCATCTCCCTCCTCACCAAATGCCTCTCCACCGCATCCACTGCATCCTCCACCATACTCACCGCCACCTCGCTCAGCTTCCTCCCTGCAACCTCGCGCACATACCCCTCCCGCACCTCTCGCAGCGCCTCCCCCTTCAGCGTCCCCACCTTCTCCAGCTCACCCATCACCTCATCCAGCACCTCCTGCTTCGCCCTCGCGCCTTCGCTCTTCGCATTCTCCCGGTGCCACACCCTCCCCGTCTCCACCAGCCGCGCATACGCCTCCACCAGCCGCATCTTCCCAGCATAGCTCGGCCTCTCCCCAGCCGGTAAATACGCAAACACCGCCTCCATCACACTACTCACCTCCCCAAGCGCCCGCGCCGCATCCGCCGCGCTCGTCTTATCATCCATAAACACCCTCCTCCACCGCGCCGCTCCCCTCCGCGCCCGCGTCATCAGCCTGCTCATCTTCTCCTCCTCCGCCATCTCCCTCAAATTCACCCTGTCCAGCAAACCCTCACCCCTCACAGAGAAAGACATCCCGTGCCGCATTTTATACTTGACCAAATCCCTCGGCTCCCTTATCCTCCTATCGTAAGCCTTCACAGGATATGGCGTACGGGGCAATTGGAGCCCCGGCCTCCCAGTCCACGTGGAGGCTTTTGTTTCATTCCAATACAGCATCGGGTGAGTCAGCAACTTCGCTATCTGCTCCTTCCCATAAAGACTCGCTATCCGGTTCACTCGCAGCCCGCGGCTCCCACTCCCCTCCACATCCAAATGAACGGCAACAAGGATATTCCTATCCCCTGCCTCCGTACTCTCCACCAACTCCGTTATCACCTCAAGCGCATTCGGCGTATCACTCACCGCTATGCACACCGGATCCGCCATCGCCTCCGGCAACTGCTCCAGCGCCTCATACGGCACCCCGTGCTTAATTTCCGTCACCTTCCTTATCACCGCCGGCGTTATCACCATATCCAGCTCCCGCGCCCCCACCATCCTCATCACCGCCGGCGTCGGACACACCAATATATCCTGCATATAAGCCTCCGTCCCCTTCTCCGGAAAACTCTCCCTCAGCGCCTCCAGCGTCCCCTTCCACATCGCCACACTCGCGCTAAAGTCCACATCCTCCACCCTCTGCCAATCCGGATTATCCTCCGAGTATTCGCTCCAAGCATGCCGGTTATTAATCGCAATCACCTCAATATAATCCGGATTAAAAATCACATAATTATACGTCTTATCCTCCTCTTTATCACGCGACATCCCATCCTCGTACTTCACACCCCTTATCCCATGCTCATCCAGCCACTCACTCGCCGCACGCGCACTCCCCAGCTTCCTCTCAAGCTGCGCATACAACTCCCTTCCTTCCCTCGTCGCAACATTCCTCGCCGATACATCAAAATAAGTATCAAAATCCACATTCAACAACTCACCAAACGCCGCCGCCACATCCGGATGCTCCTCCAAAAACCTATCCAACTTCTCATCCCAATGCAACAAATTCCCATCATCCACATCCGCACGCATCCGATAATTCACCGGATACTGCTTCTCATCATTCTTCACCAAAATATCATTCTCAAGAAAATAATCCGCCACCAGCACATTCCCCCTCCAATAATCCAGCCACCCCTCAATCTCCTTACGCCCCCTCTCACCCTCCACATCCCCCTTGCGTAACAACTCCTCATACCCCATTACCTGCTCCTCCGACTCCTCCTTATCCCTTTCAAGCTCCTCCTTCGAGCGCAAATGCCACCACGACTCCACCTCAGCAAGCACCCTCTTATTGCTCAACCCGCGCGCCCTCAACCCCGCCAGCACCTCCTCCTTACTCAGCCTCTTCTGCCTCCCTATTGGCCCCTGCACAAAAACACCCCGTATCGTCGTAAACTGCTTGTGGTACGACCTGTTCACCCCCGGACTCTCCGCCCCATAAATACACCCCCACCCATACACCTGATTCCCTTCCCCCGTCCCCACATGCTCCCTATCAGGCCTCCGGAAAAGCGCACGACTCACATGCGAAAAATCCACACTCGCACTAAAATCCGTCCCCCCATCCACAATCACACCATTCACCGCCTCCATCACCCCATCCTTCATCAACCCCCGCTCCCTCGCATCACTCACACTAAACGACACCTCCCCATCATCAATCAAATCCTTCAACGCCTGCTTCTTCTCCCCTGCCTTATACTCCACCGGCACTATCCCATGCTCACGGCACACACGCCGCACATCATCCTTATCCGGGATCTTCTCGGAGAACAGCGCATACGCCCACTCATTCATCTCCACAGCTCTCCTCGGCACCGCCTCCAGATAATCCGTCTTCTCCGCCCGCAACTTGTTCAAAATCCTCACAGTCTCCTTGATAAAATCACTCCCCTCCTCCATCGCCTCCGAGTTTTGCAACGCACTCAAATCCGCCCATCCATCCGTGCCCCCAAAATTCATTATCGCCTCCCTCACACTCCCCTCCGTCACCTCATCCAAATCAGCCAACGCCTCAAACACAGCAATCCACTCCATATCCCCCAGCCACACATCGTACTTCTCGGAAAGCCTACCCATCCATGACCCAATCACCCAACTCCCCACACTCCACTCTTTACTCTCTTGCAACCTCTCCCTCTGCCCCTTCACATCATCCATATCCCTCATCCGCCGCGCTAAATACGCCTTCGCCGTCTGCACTAAATCCAACTCCCTCTCCGTCGCCTCATTCCCCCTCCGCTTCCGTTCATACAGATAATCAGTCAGATTCTCCAGCGTCGCCTCCACCTCTTCCCCCTCCTCATCATAAAAATACCTATACTCACTCCCATCCGCCAGCGTCTCCGACTCAATCATCGGCATCCTCCCCGTCCACGCATCCCGCGCATACACATCCGTCCCCCTCCGCGGATCCACCATATCCGGCCGCGCCACCAACGTCACATCCGCATAACTCCCCCAATCATACGGCTTATCCAACCGCGTCACCGCCACACTCGGCAGCGGCATACCGCCCCACTCCTTCGCCTGCTTCAAAAAATTCTCCACACTCAGCGTATGCACCGCCGCAAGATTGCGCACACTCGCAGAAAAATCACTTTCCTCCTCGTTAGTTGGAAAATTAAAGTTGACATCCTGCAAATCCTCCTTTAACATAACCCCAGAGCCCGGATCCTCCAATGAGGTCGTTAGTAATCGGGAGATTGTGCTCCCCTCCTCATTCGCCCACACCCGGGCTCTTGCTTTGTCCACATACCGCAGCGCCTTGCCCTCCAGCATATTCACATACCTATTCGCTGCGTCCGGTGCATAAGCCGTTTTCAAATCAGTAATCTTTGCACCATCCTCATCAACCCTCAAACTCAGCACCGCCAGCGCATTCCTGAAATCCCCGTTATTATTCCTCGTCCTTATATCCGTCACCACCACAAAATCCTTCCCATTCCTATCCTCCTCAAAAATCGCCACCGGATCCCACAGCGCATACGGCAACCGCCCCACATCCTCCGGCGTAAAATCATGCTCATTCAGCAACTTCTTCACAATATAACTCGGCGCAATAATATCACGCTCCCAATCCATCACCCTTCTAAAAACATCCGGATACCCGCATATCCTGAAAATCTTCCCCTTCTTCACCATACTCTCCCACTTCATCTCCCCTCCCTCCCGCTGCACCTGCCGGAAAGACCTCATCACCTCATCAAACAACCTCCTGTCAACCATACTAAACGACCCCTCACCCTCCCCCTGCTCCGCTGCCGTTCCTGCCACTTCCCCCTTCCTCCAGTCAATCTGCACCTCGCTCTTCCCGTCCCACGCCTCAGCCGCCTCCACAATCCCCAGCCCCGGATCCATCGCCTCATACGCCGCATCCAGCCGCGCCAGCCTCTCAATAATCTTCACCGCATCCTCCGGCCGGTCAATCTT
>CANQAC010000039.1 GCA_947589345.1 uncultured Akkermansia sp. | reverse complement strand
TACTCTAGCATGCTTTGAACTTCTTGGCACCCTTTTTTGTGCCAAGTACCTGTTGCATTTAATTTTGCGATCCACAGCGTTCGAAGCAGTGCATGAATTGGCTTGATGGGCGCTGAGGAATCATCTATACTGGCCGTATGCCAATCTCTGAAGGACTATACGAGCGGGCATGCCGAGTCATACCGGGAGGGGTGAACTCGCCGGTGCGGGCTTTTCGCCGGCTCGAACGCGCCCCCTTTTTCGTAGAAAAGGCGCAAGGAGCGCATCTCACGGATACCAACGGTCGTGAGTACGTGGACTACGTGGGTACTTGGGGACCGGCGATATTGGGACATGCGCCTCATGTCGTCGTTCAGGCTGTACAGACTGCGGCGCAGCGTGGACTGAGCTTTGGTGCGCCAACCCTTCAGGAGGTTGAGATGGCGGAGACTGTGTGCCGTATGGTGCCGAGCATCCAAAAGGTACGCATGACCAATAGCGGTACCGAGGCCACGATGAGTGCGGTTCGGTTGGCGCGTGGGTACACGGGACGATCGTTGATTGTCAAGTTTGCGGGTTGCTACCATGGCCATTCGGACAGTCTGTTGGTCGCGGCGGGAAGCGGTGCGCTCACGCACGGCGAGCCGGACAGCGCTGGGGTGCCGCGTGAGTTGGCAGTGCTCACGCTGGTTCTGCCGTTCAATGACACGCCAGCTCTGGAGCGAGCGTTTGCGCAACGTGGTAGTGAGATAGCGGGAGTGATTGTGGAGCCGTACCCGGGGAATGCGGGTTTCTATTTGCCTCGTCCAGGCTATTTGGAGCGTATGCGTGAACTAACGGCAACGTATGGCGCGTTGCTGATTTTTGACGAGGTGATGACCGGTTTCCGCATTTCGTCATCGGGGGTGCAGGGTAAGCTGGACATCACGCCGGATCTTACCACACTCGGCAAAATCATCGGTGGAGGGCTGCCCGTGGGCGCTTTCGGCGGCCGCCGGGAAATCATGGACTGCATATCTCCACTCGGTCCCGTGTATCAGGCTGGTACGTTGAGTGGCAATCCGCTTGCCATGGCCGCCGGACTTGCTCAGCTTCGTGAACTGGAATCGACTTGTGCATGGGATCGGCTCGAGGTCTTGGGGGCCCGCTTGGAAGAGGGTGTTCGTGCGGCCCTGCACGACTTGAATTTGCCTTTCGTTTTTAAGCGTAGTGGCTCCATGTTTTGTCTGCATTTTACGTCTTGCGACGTAGTCGATTTACGCAGTGCGCAATCAGCAGACTTTGCCAAGTTCAAGCCCTATTTCCTTTCATTGCTCGAGCAGGGGATATTCATTGCCCCATCGCCGTATGAGACAGGGTTTATCAGTACGGCGCACACGGAGGAGGACATCGATGCTACCGTTCAGGCGATGCGACGTGCTCTCAAGTTGTTGACTTGAGTGAGTACACAAGGCTAACATATTTTGAATGTGTCGCGCGTGTGCTCCGTCTATGCGGCATGAGAACGCAAGAGATGAGCCGCGATGGACTGGGCCAGTTACTCAATGCACCACTCCTGTACCGCAGTCAAGTCGGGGTGTTTTTGCTCCGGGTTGGGGTAGCGTTGCTCATTCTCTGCCACGGTTGGTCAAAGTTGGTGATCCTTTTGGCAGGGGAGGGAGGAGGATGGATGGATCCGCTGGGCATCGGCTCTGCTCCATCGCTTGCGTTATGCGTCTTTGCGGAGTTTTTCTGTGGAGTTGCCGTTCTCGTGGGATTTTTTACACGAGCCGCATCTTTTGTGCTGGTAATCAATTTTTGGGTAGCCGTATTTGTGTACGGCAGAGAAGCGGCATGGCCGCAGAATGAATTACCCTTGCTCTACATGATCTGCTTCGCTGCGTTGATTGGCACGGGCAGCGGCCCGCTGGCCCTGGATCGCGTATTCACGCGACGTTTCAATGAACAGGGAACCTCCCCACTAGCTCCCTGATCGGTCTATTGCTGCGCCACGGGGCGCGAGTAGGGGTCGGTGACCAGGGTCCACACTTCCTGCAAGTTCTGAGTCTTGAAATAGGGCTCCTTGATGAGTCTCCACATCTGAGCGCTGAAGCGATTTTGCGAGCTGGCCCATATCTCAATGTCCGCCTCAGAGCCCCCGGTGGGCGGAGGTAGCATGCGGAAAAGATTGCGTATCTTGCCGGCTGCCTTTTTCGCACTCTCCTCGTCATTCACCGCTTCCATCAGCGCAGATGCTTCCTCCAGCGCCTTTACCTCCTTCTTGAGCGCGGAATTTTGGACTTTATCCACTTGAGACGCCACTGCGGCAGGCGCTTGCGCATTCGCCGCGCCGAGGAGGCTGACCGTGCCGATAACGAGGACGATGAGAAGGGAGCGCATCATGGAAAGAATAAGTTAAAATTGTTCGTCCTTGCGGAAAAAGCGATCGATTTCAACAAGGGCGTTTTCCGGAGAGTCAGAAGCATGGCAGATATTGAGCATGCTGTTGGTGCCGAAATCACCGCGGATCGTGCCCTTGTCGGCTTTTTGGGAGTTGGTGGGACCGAGGATGGAGCGCACGCGTGCAACAACTCCGGGGCCACCGAGGATGAGCGCTACCACGGGGCTGCTCTGCATGAAGGCCGACAGCTTCGGAAAGAGAGGTTCGCCGTCGATCACTAAGTCGAGAATGTGAGCGTAGTGTTCGCGAAGGATCTTGTCATTCAACTGCATCATCTTGATGCCGTGCAGAATGAATCCCTCTGCCAGAAGGCGCTGCAAAATCGTACCGGAAAGATTGCGTTGTACACAATCCGGTTTGAAGAGAATCAAAGTCCGTTCTTCCATGGGTGTGGTGTTGACGGAATAATACATACGCCGTAGGAACGCGTGTGTCAAGGAAAAAGCGCGTGCAGGATGCGCTCGACCGGGGCATGATATGCATCCACAAGAGTCAGCCAGGACTCGCGGCGCAGCCAGGTGCGTTGGCGTTTGGCGTATTGCCGCGTAATGAGGGTCAAGCGTTGTTCCAGCTCGTCGGGCGTCATTTCCCCGGCGATGAAGGATTGCACCTCATCCAGACCAAGAGTTTTGGAAGCTGTGGCGGAGAGTTCGCCGAGCGCCCTCACTTCGTCTGCAACTCCGTTCTCAATCATGCTGTGGGCACGCCGCGCAATGCGCTCATCAAGTTCCGGCGTTTCACGTGCGAAGAGGAAGCCGGGACCGGCCGGGGCGTGCTGCCAATTTTTCTTCCAATGGGAGAGAGGTTTGCCGCCGGTCATCACGATTTCCAAGTTGCGCGCCACGTAGCGGGGGTTCTGCAGATTGGTGTGTGCAGCTCCCTCCGGATCCGCTTCTTTCAAACGCGCCACAAGCTCCGATAAGGGCAGGGCTGCCAGCTCGGCTCGCAGGGTGGCATTCGCCGGTGGAGCCGGGGAGATGCCGTGTGAGATGAACTTGACGTATAGCCCGGAGCCGCCGGTGACAATGGGACGGTTCCCGCGCGCCTGAATCTCGCTGATGGCTTGCTGGGCACGGCGGGCGTGGGTGGCAGCATCGTTGTTTTCACAGGTCTCCAAAAAACCGATGAGATGGTGCGGTGCGAGCTCCAGTTCAGCGGCTCGTGGCGCAGCGGTGAGAATGGGCATGTCTCGGTACACCTGATAGGCGTCAGCACTCACAATCTCAGCGCCCTCCATGCGTTCCGCCAGTTCCACGGCAAGTTGGCTCTTGCCGCATCCGGTCGGGCCGAGCAGAAAAATGGGAGTAAGTTCCTCCATGGACGTCAATTTTCCCTGCCGCCGTACGGCCCGTACGCGTTGTCTCGCGGCTCAGAGGGCATGATCAGACGCACCAGCACAATGATCCCAATGACCAACAAGACCACAAGCGCCAGCAGAAGTGCTGCGAACAGGACTGTTGCGGTTGTCTCGTTTCCTGTGAACAAATCAGCGACGTCGGACAAGAAAAACAGAAACAGATAAGGCCAAGCTGTCAGGAGAATGACCAATGTGCTCGCGATATATGCCAACGTCGCGGAGTAGCCCGCATCGTGCAATCTTCGTACGGTGGCAGCCAGTACAGAGATGAACAGAACGAGCCCGACGATGGCGCTGACGACAAGGTAAACCTTGAAAGTGACGGGCTGGGCGGACCATATAAGTTGATGAAAATCGCTGATCTGTTCCACCGTCGCTTCAGTTTCAGGAGGGGAGGCAATAAAGGATTTCCCGAACATATTGAGTACTCCGTTGATGAGCCAAAGGCACAGGTAGTACCACCAGAACTGAGGGCGCGTGCTGCGTCCCCGGAAGGAGAGGAAATGCGTAAAGCCGTATTTTACATGGGCGATGAAATCAGACGAGGAATCCGGGCTTGTTTTCATAGGAGAGTTTTCGTACTATGCGAAGATTAAAGCATGCGTGACATAAAGTGTCAAGCTGTCCCGGAGGCGAAATATGACAAAAAAAAGGCTTGCCAAGGCAGGTGACGGTATTAGAATGGCAAGCGAAATGAGCAATCGGCAGGAAAAAAAGACATGCTTTGCGCCGTCAGTAATCTGGCGCTGGCGGAGCTATGTCTGACGAAGATACCGGTTGCCGAAAGCACGATACGTGCATAAAAACAGGAAAGCTCGCAGAGCGCTTTGGCACCGGATGGCCGAAGCGCTTTTTTATTTCATACCCCCCCCTTTCAACAATGACACCAAACGTACAACTCACCCAAAGCTGCCGCCGCCTCGCAGAAGGCGACACGCAGACCCCTATCCGCCTGTTCATGCAGATCAGCCGCCAGAATCCGCAGGCCATCCTGTTGGAAAGCGCTGAGGTGGACGGTCGCTGGGGCCGCTACAGCGTGATCGCCACGGATTACCTGTGCGAGCTGACCTGTGCGGCCGGGAAACTGGCGGTGCAGGTGAATGATGCATCAGTGGCGGCGCTGAAGCAATATGATGGATTGCCTTACATAGAGGGGTTGCGCGCCCTCCTGCAGAACCTGCAGGTTGTGCCCGAAAATCCGCAGATGGCGCCCATCACGCGCGCCCTGTATGGCTATTGGGGGTACGAGATGGCCGCGATATTTCAGCCGAAGCTGGCGCAGACGCTGAATGTGGCGGATGCGGAGAGCCACCTGGTTTTGGCGGCCACCGTACTGGTCTTTGATCACGTGTACAACAAGCTCTACCAGCTGAGCATTGGCGCGCCGCGTGACATTGTGAACATGCCCGTGCTGATGAATTGCCACCCCGGCACTTTTGCCGTGGGTGAAGCAGAGCGGGTGCCGGCGGAGGCCGACTACAAGGCGGGCGTGGAGAAAGTGCGGCAGATGCTGCACGATGGCGAGGCTATCCAAGTGGTGGGCGCCACGCAGTGCAGCGCCCCGTTCGAGGGCGACAGTTTTACCCTCTACCGTCGCATGCGCAGCATCAATCCCTCTCCCTACATGTTCTACATGCGCTTCAGTGACATGGAGCTGTTCGGCGCTTCGCCGGAGGTGATGGTGCAGTGTACGGGAGGCAAGCTGTTGCTCTCCCCCATCGCCGGAACTCGCAGGCGGGGCAGGGATGCGGCGGAGGATGAGGCTTTCGCGGCGGAGATGCTCGACAGTCCGAAAGAGCGCGCCGAACACGTCATGCTGGTGGATCTGGGGCGCAACGACTTGGGACGCGTGGCTTCCGGCGGCTCGGTGCAGGTGGAGCGTCTCATGGATGTGGAGCGTTTTTCTCATGTCATGCACATGACCAGCCGCATCACGGCGCAACTTGCCCCGGACAAGGATGCGTTGGACGTATTGGCAAGTACTTTCCCGGCCGGCACCGTGAGCGGAGCCCCCAAAGTGCGCGCCATGGAAATCATCCGCGAGATCGAACAAGCGCCGCGCGGTCCTTATGCCGGATGCATCGGTTGGATCGGTCTGGATCACGATGCCGTGCATTTGGACACCGGAATCACGATACGCTCCATGTGGAGGCGCGGGGGTCGCGTGTTCTGGCAGGTGGGCGCCGGGCTCGTGTATGACTCCGATCCTAAGTACGAGTGGATGGAGTGCCGCAACAAGGGGCGCATCATCGACACCATTCTCTACACCGGCGAAGAATAAACTCTACCAACGTTATGCTGCTATTCATCGACAATTACGATTCGTTTTCCTACAACATCGTGCAGTACTTCATGCGCACGGGTCGCGAGCCGTTGGTGCTTGCCAACGACAATCCTCGTGTGTTGGAGCTGGCGACCTCGCCGGAGCTGGAGGCGGTTGTCCTCTCACCCGGTCCGAGCAACCCGGAACACGCCGGGCTTTGTCTGGAGTTCCTGAAGCGCTTGCCGCATCACATCCCCACCCTCGGTGTATGTCTGGGTCACCAGTGCTTGGGCTACCACGCGGGGTGCGCCGTGGTGCGCGGACCGAAAGTCATGCACGGCAAGACGAGTTCCGTGGAGCACGACGGCACAGGCCTCTACACAGGCATAGCCTCGCCGATGCAGATCGGGCGGTACCATTCATTGGTCGTGAAGGTGCCGCAGAATCACCCGCTGCTGGAGGTCACCGCGCGGGATGAAGATGGAGAAGTGATGAGTATGCGCTACAAAGATCGTCCATGGGTCGGCGTGCAGTATCATCCGGAATCCATTCTCACACCGGACGGACTCAAATTAATCGCTAACTTTCCAATGACCATCACCTGAAGACCGGGGAGACGCCGCACTCTCCGGTGTTCATCGGAGAAAAAGAGTGCGGCATATCTCACAGTACCATGAACGTGATAGAAGAAGAGGGATGCCTGCCCATCCTCAACTGGGCAGGAGAAATCGAAGAAACAGCGTTGAGGCAGGCAAGGAACGTGGCAAAGCACCCCTGCGCCGTGCAGCGGGTGGCGCTCGCGCCGGATGCACACTGCGGGTTCGGCGTACCCATCGGATGTATCCTTGCCGTGCAGGATGCGGTCATACCGAACGCGGTGGGTGTGGACATCGGGTGCTCCATGTCCGCATGCAAAACCAATATCGACGCGGCGACACTGACGCGCGACAAACTGCGCGAGATCATGGGCAAGGCCGAGGGACGGCGCACGGGAATACGCGCGGCCATCCCGGTGGGCTACGCTCACCAGAGCAAAAAGCAGCAGCACCCCATCTTTGATGAGACGGAGCGTTGGGAGTCCACCCGCGTCTGCAAGAAGGAGTTCATCTCTGCCCAGTACCAACTCGGCACCATGGGCGGCGGAAATCACTTTATCGAGCTGCAGGCGGATGAGGAAGGCAAGCTCTGGTACATGATTCACTCCGGCTCGCGCAACTTGGGCAACAAGGTGGGCACGGAATACAACCAATTAGCCGCCGAACTTTGTCGCCGTTTCCGGCAGGATGAGGTGGTGAAGCACCAGCTTTCTTTTCTGCCCCGCGGGTGCGAGGAGTATGAACTCTACGTGCGCGAAATGCAGCTTTGTCTGGACTTTGCCAAGGCAAACCACGAAAAAATGCAAGAGCTGTTGGAGGGTGTGCTGCGTGCGTTCATCCCGGATATCGAGTTCACCGAACACATCTACACGCGCCACAACTACGCCGCCCTGGAAAACCACAATGAGCAGGATTTGTGGATTCACCGCAAGGGTGCGGTGCGTGTGTGCGAGGGCGATGTGGCCATCATTCCCGGCTCTCAAGGGACGAACTCTTACATCGTGAGAGGCCTGGGCAATCCGGCTTCTTTTTGTTCCGCCTCCCACGGCGCAGGGCGCAAGCTCTCGCGGACGGCGGCTCAAAAGGAGCTTTCGCTGGAAGCCGAGCAGGAGCGCATGAAGGACGTCGTTCACGACATGCGCAGCCAAAAGAAGCTTGACGAGGCGCCCTCCGCCTACAAGAATATCGAAGATGTTCTGCAGCGCGAGGCTGACTTGGTGCAGCCCGTGGTGCGTCTCAGGCCGCTAGCCGTGCTGAAGGGATAGCCGAAGCCCGCCAACAACCGCATTTTCACCATACACAACTATGACAACAGCTACGATACTCGATCGGCTCGCTGAGGGGTGCGACCTCTCGGCCGAGGAAGCAAACTATGCGTTTGCCCAACTCATGGACGGACAACTCACGCCTGCGCAATCCGGTGCGTTTTTGCTCACGCTGCGCGCCAAGGGGGAGACTGCCGGGGAAATGCACGCGGCGGTGAAAAATGCGCTGCAGCGCGCCTGCCTTGTGGAAGGTGTGGAGGGTGACTATGCGGATGTGGTAGGTACCGGCGGCGATGGCAAGCACAGCTTCAACTGCTCCACAGCCACAGCGCTCACGCTTGCCGGCATGGGCTATCGCATCGTGAAGCACGGGAACCGCGCTGCTTCATCTTCCAGCGGCGCCGGTGATGTGCTGGAGCAACTCGGTTACCCGCTTGACCTCGACCCGGCGGGCATCTGCGATTCTCTTGCCTCGTGCAACTTCGCCTTCGCTTTTGCGCCGCATTTTCATCCATGCTTCAAGCATGTGGGCCCCATACGGCGCGAGCTGGGGGTGCGCACACTTTTCAATCTGCTCGGGCCATTGATCAATCCGAGCCGTCCGCCGCTGATGATGCTGGGTGTGGCGGCTCCCAAGTTTGTATCCCTGGTAGCGCATGCGCTGGCGCAGAGCGGCAGTTATCAACGAGCGTACGTTTTCTGCGGTGCGCAAGGGTATGATGAACTGACTCTTTTCGGACCTGCCACGGCTTGCATGGTGCAGGGCGATCATGTGGAGGAAGTGATGCTCGACCCGCGGGAATGGGGATTCAGGACACCTCCGTCCTCCCCGGATGAGTTGCGTGTGGAGACAAAGGAGGAAGCAGCTGCGGCGCTTCGCGCTATTCTCACCGGGCATGGCTCTCAGGCCATGGTGGATATGGTCGCCTTCAACGTCGCGCTCGGTATTCGCATGTTCGAGCCGGGGCTTGCCGAGCGGGAATGCGCGCAGCGTGCG
The DNA here is from genome assembly GCA_947589345.1 of uncultured Akkermansia sp. GTDB lineage: Bacteria > Verrucomicrobiota > Verrucomicrobiia > Verrucomicrobiales > Akkermansiaceae > Akkermansia. Next base: position 13,270 of record CANQAC010000039.1, on the reverse strand, counting down.
CGCGAAGCTTTGGCTTCCGGTGCGGGCATGAAGGTGGTAGAATCCTGGAAAAAATATCATGAATCTGCAACGCTTCATTGATGCCAAGCAGGCCGAGCTGCAAGCCCTGCGCGCTCACATGCCGCAGCCGCTTGTCACTCCGCGTCCGGATTTTTTTGCCGCCCTGCGCGAACCGCTTCCCGCCGGACATGTTTTGCGGGTGATTGCTGAGTACAAGCGCAGCTCACCCTCGGCCGGGACCATCAATGACCGTGTAACGCCGCAGTGCATGGCATCCGCCTACGCCGCAGGGGGAGCCTCCTGCATGAGTGTACTCACCGAACGCGCCTATTTCCATGGCGGGGTGGAGGACTTGGAGGCGGCTCAAGCCGCCGGTCTTCCCCTGCTGCGCAAGGATTTCATTTTCGACGAACTGCAAGTGCGCGAAACTTTTGCCACGCCTGCGAGTGCGCTGCTGTTGATCGTGGCGCTCACGCCGGATGTCGGCAGACTGCGCGCCTTGCGGGAATTGGCGGAGGAGCGAGGAATTCACGCCGTGGTGGAGATTTTCTCCGAACGCGAGCTGGATATGGCTCGTGAAAGCGGGGCTCGCATCATTCAGGTCAACGCCCGCAACCTCGAGACTTTTGCCACGGACCGCACGGCCGGGCTGCATTTGGCTTCGCTCCATGCTCCGGGGGAAATTTGGATCGCCGCCAGCGCCATGAGCGAAAGAAGCCACCTGCAGGATGCCGCCGCCGCCGGATACGATGCCGCGCTGGTCGGAACGGCGCTGATGAAATCTCCCGACCCGGTGCTGAAATTACAACAACTCCTTCATGAATAAAAAACTCCCCTTCATTAAAGTGTGCGGGCAGACACATGCCGGCACCGTGGATGCTTCGCTTGCGCTCGGCGCGCAGTACATCGGCTTTATCTTCCATCAGGGCAGCCCGCGCAGTATTACCCCGGAGCGAGCGGCTGCCATCCAAACGCGCTTTACGCGTCGCGTCGGCGTATTTGTCCGTCAGCAGGTGGAGGAAATCATGCACATCATGCAGATTGCGTGTCTTGATTATGCTCAGCTGCACGGCGCGCAGACTATTGAGGATGCCCGGCGGATCGGCGTGCATCGAGTCATTCGCACGATCTGGCCGGAGCAATGCGGGAGCGCCGCTGCTCTGCAAGCGAAGTTGGATGAGTGGGCGCCGCACTGCGCCATGTACTTGTTGGATGCCGGGGCGAATGTCGGCTCCGGCGGAACGGGAAAATGCCTGGATGTGGAACGCCTCTTGCATGTGAACTTTCCGCACCCATGGATACTCGCCGGTGGCATCAATGCGCAGAATATTCCCGAGCTGCTCACTCGTTGCGCGCCGGATGGCATCGACTTGAACTCCGGCGTGGAGCTTGCTCCGGGTCTCAAAGATCCCGTGAAACTTCTTGCCGCTGTTCACGCGTGCAGAACAACTGTTCATCGGGATTAAAGATTGACTTCGTCGGCGGAGTTGCTAGGATGAAATGATGAATCAAGAAGCTTTCAAAACAATTCGCGAGCGTTGGCAAAACTTCGCGCAAAAGCACCCGCGCCTGGCGGTGTATGGTGAAAAATTGGCGGATTACGCGCGAAACGGAATCATGCGTGATTCAGAAACCGTGGAGTTCAATACGCACTTCACTGGGCGCATGCCTCGCCAGACTTTTTGGCTCACCATCATCGGCCTCCTCTTCATGGCTGTCGTTGCTCAGGGAGTGGTGCGCCTCACGCTGGGATTGGGGGTGATGGTGTTGAATTATGTGGGTCTCATGTTCTCCAATCTGGCCGGAGGGTGGCTGAATGTCGCCCTGAATGGCCTTTGCGCTATATGCAGGTATGTTGGCTTTTTCCTGCTTGATGGATGGTTGCTGTGGTTGTTGGTGGTAGCCGTGAGCGCGGCCGTGCGCAGAATGCACGATATCGGGAAATCCGGGTGGTACGTGCTCGTTGCCCTCATCCCGGGTATAGGCTTCCTCATTCTTGCAATCATGTGCTGCATGGAAAGTGCAGGGGATGACGAGGAAGATGTCTCCGAAGACGATGTGTCGCCGAGTGACGAAGAGTCTGCGGAACCGCCTCCCCAACCCGTGAACCCCGTGCCGCAGCAGACTCTGCCCTCATCACCGCAGGTCTCGCCACCTGCGCAGCAGTCTGTCTCTTGTTCGCTCTGCCATGGAGAAGGAAAACTACCGAACGGATTTCCATGCCCTCAGTGCGGTGGCAGTGGAAAGGCATGACCACGTGGAAGTCTCCCGAAGGGCGCCGTCTCTTACTTTTCCCGAGGCAGAAGGAGGTCGGAAGCCCATTTTTTTGCGGCGCAAGTAATGCTGTCCGCCACATCGGCATGCTGCACCGCGAAGCGCGGAGTGAACCAGGGAAAATAGCGCACCAGATCATGGAAGACCTGCACTTCGCCATCGCAGGTGCCGTGTCCGGATCCGATGCCGATGGTGATGATAGAAGATGAGGCTGTGAGTTGCGCGGCTACCTCGGCTCGCGTGCATTCGATGACCACGGAAAAGGCGCCGGCGCGAGCGACGGCTTGCAGGTCGGCCGTGAGCGCTGTAACTTCCGCATCTGACTTGCCGCGCATGCGGTAGCCGCCGTCTTCCTTGATATGCTGGGGAAGCAGGCCGATATGCGCCTGCACGGGAATGCCGGCCTGCACCAGCGCGTGAATCATGGGTTCCACCGTGCAGCCGCCTTCCAGCTTGACGGCTTCGGCTCCTGCGTCCATGAGTGTGCGCGCGCTTTCCAGAGCCTGTTCCGGCGTGTCGTAGGTGTGGATGGGCATGTCGCTCACGAGCAAGGCGTTGGTTTTCGCACGCGCCACGGCAGCAGTGTGGTGCACCATGTGCTGCAGGGTCACGCTCGTGGTATCCGGAAAGCCCAGCACCATCATCCCCAGAGAATCACCCACCAGCAGCATATCCACACCCGCTTCATCCAGCAGACGCGCGGTGGGGTAGTCGTAAGCCGTGAGCTGCGCGACGGGGCGCACCCCCTTGCAGGCTTGAATGCGGCGGATTTTTTCTTCGGTAGTCATGGCGGTTACAGATCGAAGGGCGTGACGGCAGGGGACTCCGGCAGGCGTGAGAGAAGCTCCTGCACGGTGGCGGTCTGCCCGGGGAGAATGAGCGCGGGGTCGATGTCGCAGAGCGGTTGCAGCACGAAACGTCGCTGTGTGGCGCGCGGGTGGGGCAGTGTAAGCCGGGGAGTCTCCATGCATAAATCACCGGAGTAGATGAGGTCGATGTCACAGGTGCGTGCTTCGCCTGCTACCCCGGTGCGAGCGCGTCCAAGCGCCTTTTCAATCTCGGCGCAATGGCGTAGAATTTCAACGGGTGGCATGTCGGTTGCAACCTCGGCGCAGGCGTTCAGAAAAGCCGGACTTCCGGGCGGGCAATCCACCGGCTCCGTTTCATACACCTGGGAAAGTCGCAAATCACCGAAGAGCCGGGCAAGGTGGTCGCAGGCGCGCTCCAGAAAAGCCAGACGATCGCCGCTGTTGGAGCCGAGGGAAAATCCCGTGCGGCGAATGCCGCCGGCATCAGTCTGTAAAACCGAGCACATCTTGCATGCTGTAGAGACCGGCCTGTTTGTCCGCCAGCCACAGAGCTGCGCGAACCGCGCCGGAGGCAAAAGTCATGCGGCCGGAGGCCTTGTGCGCAAGCTCCACGCGTTCGCCGTCGGTGGCAAAGATGACGGTGTGGTCGCCCACGACATCGCCGCCGCGCAAGGAGTGCATACCGATCTGCCGCTGGGGGCGCGCGCCCACCATGCCTTCGCGACCGTGCATCACATCCTTCTTGTAGCTCATGCCTGTTTCGTCGCACACGATCTCCGCGAGCGAGCGGGCAGTGCCGCTGGGGGCATCCAGTTTGTGGTGGTGGTGCATTTCCACAATTTCCACATCATAATGCTGCAGGATGCGCGTGGCCTTGCGGGTGAGCCAGAAGAGCGTGTTCACGCCCACGGAATAATTGGAAGAAAAGACGATGGGAATGCTCTTGGCGGCATCCGCGATGGCGGCGCGTTCCTCATCCGTGTGGCCGGTCGTGCCGATGACGAGCGGCTTCTTCTGTTCCACGGCGACAGAGAGCAATTCCGGCGTGAAGCCGTGAAAAGAAAAGTCAATGGCAAGATCCGCCAGGGAAAGCGCCGCGCCGATGTCCTGTCCCACATCGTGCGTAGCGGCTAACGTTGTTTTCGGGCAAAGTTCGACAGCCTGCTTCACGGCTTGCCCCATGCGACCTGAGATACCGGTGACAAGAATGTTCATGGCGAGTTAAAGTAAGGGGATCATGCAAGTAAACCAAAGCGGCGAAGCAAGTCTGCCAGCACGGCTTTTTTCTCTTCGGCCAGCGGGGCGAGCGGCAGACGCAATTCCCAGGAAATGTCCCCGCGCAACGCCAGAGCCGCTTTGATGGGCACAGGGTTGACATCCAGACTCATCAGCCCCTTCATGAGTGGGTAGTACTTCTTCTGCAGGGCAAGCGCTTTCTTGCCGTCGCCGCTCAGAGCCGCATCCACCAGTTCTTTCATCTGCGCCGGCGCCACATTGGACGTCACCGACACCAAGCCCACCGCCCCGCATGCGATGAAGGGAACCGTGAGCCCGTCATCCCCGCAGAGCACGGCAAAATCTTCCGGCGCCGCTTGCACGAGGCGGTTGACGCGATCCACGCTGCCGCCCGCTTCTTTGATGGCGACAATGGTGGGGCAGTCAGTCGCAAGCCGCGCGGCGGTCTCCACGGCAATCTCAATGCCGCTGCGCCCGGGAATGCTGTAGAGCAGCACCGGCAGGTCGGAACACTCGGCAATGGCCTTGAAGTGGCGGTAGAGACCTTCCTGGCTGGGTTTGTTGTAGTAGGGGCAAACTTGCAGCGTCCCATCCGCTCCCATGGCCGCCGCCTCCTTGGTCATGGCAATGGCCTCGGCCGTGGAGTTTGAGCCGGTCCCGGCAATCACCTGACAGCGTCCGGCCACGCTTTCAATAGCCAGACGAATGACCTCCATGTGTTCGGCGTGCGAGAGGGTAGGGGACTCGCCCGTGGTACCCACCGGGACAATGCCAGTGACTCCTGCGGCGATTTGCGCCTCAATCAGGGCGCGAAAAGCTTCCGTATCCACACGCCCGTCGCGGAATGGGGTGATGATCGCAGTGTAAAGTCCTGAGTATCTCATAAGTTCGCCGCTACTATACCGCAGGAGACCTCCCATTGTCAAGGCTGCAAAACAACGGGGGATGAAGCATTTGTCATCTCGGTTGCGCGCGGAAATTCCACCCGTTCCTTTGTTGTGATGCCCATCTGAAACCATGGCAAAAATAGCTTGACTCAAAGGCTTGGCATGGCATACTGATAGGGAGGGCGCAGTGTCGGGCATCCGTGCAGTCACGATATCCATTCGGCTTCAACCGGACAAGTGTATTGTGAGTGTGGCGTCCGTCATCTGCATCTTGCGGAGAGAGAAATCTGCACACTTCTCCATTCTATGAGTCAAAATGTACAAAGACTGTTTGTTCATGGTTTTCCGGGTAAATACGGCGGTGCAGGGACGGAGTTGCACCACCAGATCATTATCTGGCGGAAGATGGGCATGGAAGTACACCTCATTCCGCCGTGGGACTGCCTGAGGGAACCTCTCTATGAGAATATGGTAAAACTGGGAGTTGTCATTCATGCTCCCTGCGACTGGACGTGTTTGGAGCCGGGCGATCCTGTTCTCGGCTTTTGTAATTCGGAGTTTCTGAAGGCGCTTCCGGAGATACGCAAATATACGAAGAGGACTGTATTCGTCAATTGCATGACTTGGCTCTTCGACAGGGAGAAGGAAGCCATGTCTAAAGGGGAAATCGCCATGTTCTTGTACCAGAATGAGACGGTGCGTCAGAAGGTGATGCCTGTCCTTCGATCACTTAATGCCGATTCCAAGATACAATTTTGTACGTTCAAACCCTATTTTCACGCAGATGATTTTCCGTTTATCGTTCAGCGAGACACAGACTTTTTTGGTTGTGGACGAATCTCGCGCCAGGATGCCGATAAATTTGCAGCTAATACATTGTTCATCTACGACACCTTTGTGTCACCCATCATCAAGCACGGACTTTTTCTGGGTTTTGATAAACGCAGCGAAGAAAAGATAGGACGTCCATTCGACTGGATCCAGATTGCACACGACCAGCGCGAGGTGAGTCAACAAGCTTTTTACAAGCATTGTCGCATTGTCTTGCAGCCTACCGACACCACAGAGAATTGGCCACGGATCGGATTTGAAGCGATGGCGAGCGGCAGTGTGTTGATTGTAGATAATCGAGGCGGGTGGCAGCAAATGGTGCAGCATGGAAAAACGGGCTGGCTGTGCAACCATGAACGCGACTTCATCTATTACGCTTCCAAGATGGCGTATGAACCCAACATGAGGGATGACATGGCTGAGGCTGCTCGACTGCGCGGGCTGGAGTTGGGGGGAGAAGAGGCATCCAGCGAAAGCTGGAAGGAAATCTTCGAGAACATGGCTCAACTTCCGGAGTAATGCGATGTCTTCCGCATCTTCCATGCTTTTTACAAGTTTGTGGGTAGGCGATGAACTCCCGCCCATGTCGTGCCTCTGCATCAAGTCTTTCCTTGATTATGGACATGACTTCCAGCTTTTTTGCTACAAGAAGTACGAGAATATACCCATCGGAGTAAAGCTTCGGGATGCCCGCGATATTTTGCCCGAAGAAGCGATCTTTCGCGATATGTCACACAACAGTTTCGCCCCGTTTGCGGACTGGTTTCGGATGAAGTTCCTTTCGGAGGAGGGAGGATTTTGGGTCGATATGGATGTGGTATGCCTCAAGAGGGAGATTCCAACGAGTGAGATTTGGGTTTGCAAACAAAGTGATTCAGAGGTGGCTGTGGGAGCCATGCGTTTTCCGATTCACCATCCTGTGCCGACAGCGCTTGCAAATCTGGCAAACGACCCGGCATCACCTGCCCCGTGGGATACGCCGGCAGAAGAGAGGGATAAGGAGATCCTGAGACGGAGAGTCCCGGATATTCGTGAGCGCCGCCGCCAGGTTTCGTGGGGATTTTGCGGCCCGCAGGGCCTCACGCGCGCCTTAAAGCATTTTGGCTTGTATGAACAAGCGGCTCCTCCTTCTCAGATGTATCCCGTCTCATGGGGGAATTGGCAAGCGCTCTACAATGGAGAGGTGCAACTTTCCTCCCCGGCCATGGAAAAAGCATGGTGCATCCACCTGTGGGGCGAGATGTTGCGTTACGAGCCGAATATGTGGGACAGACGTTCGCAGAACAGTCTCGTCAGTGAATTGTTGCTCCAACATGGAAATCAGGTTGGAGAGGCGTCTCAAGGGAGCGCGAGGCATCCGTCCATCTTCGTGGGTATATGCAGTTGCCACGGTGCGAGAGCGCGGCGGGAGGCGTGTCGCGAGACATGGCTCAGCCGAATTCCTCAGGGAATTGCTTATAAGTTCTTCCTCGGAAATAAAACGCAAGAGAAAGATGAGGCGGGAAACGATGACGTCGCCCCTGAGGAAGACATGTCCGATGTGATTCAGTTGGATGTGAATGACAGCTACGCCTTTCTTCCGGCAAAAGGCATAGCATTCTACCAATTCGCCTTGCAACATTACAGCTTTGACTGGCTCTTCAAATGCGACGATGACACCTATGTCGCTCTGGATCGGCTCGAAACCATTTGTAAAAACGATTGTGATTTGGTTGGCGATATTTCTGTCCTGAAACGGGGCGCCCCCAGTGGAGGCGCCGGTTACCTGATGAGCAGAAAACTGGTCGAGCAATTTGTGCAGCACGAAAGCGAGATACCTAAAACAGGATCGGAAGACTTGATATTTGGAGACCTGACTCGAAACTTGGGAGCGCGCATGCGGGCTGATAAACGATTGAATCTGGGCAATAATCCAAGCCCTCGTCACAATAATGATGTAGTCTCCTGTCACTGGTGTTCCCCCGAGAAATTGCGAGATATTCACAACTTGCGGTTTCAGCGGAGTGACATCATCACCTGTAGAGCAGTGCATCCCTACTGGAGGGATGAAATTCAATTTTTCCCGAACGGACGCTTCATGCGCCGCCTCTCGGGATGCTCGGGGAATTATCGCTATGAGGATGGAAAACGTATTTTACGTCTGATCTGGGATGATTGGGATGAGGAAAAATTGGAACTCCAAAGCAACGGGAATTATGTCGGGAAACCGGGCTTTTGTCTCTTCATGCGGCAAGCTGCCGGCTCTCCGACGCTTTTTCTGCCGAGAGAGCGCTCCATGAAATGCGTTTTCCTGACAAATCACGGGGAGCTTCTGGAAGGCGCTTGGCACGCCATGCAGTTGGGATATGAGGTGGAAATATATCCGACGACACAAGACACTTCTGCGCTGAAAGATAGCTGCTACGAAGAATCCAAAGCCTATATCGGTCGTGCCCCGGAATCCGCAGAACGAGCGCATGTCCGTTCCTTGCGGGCATCATTTATTCGGTTGCTGCGCGATCAGCGATACAGCGGGCAGGAGAACATCATCTTTTGTGAAAGCGATGCTGTTCCCCTCATCCCGGCCGCAGATATGCTGAGGCTCGTTGAGCAAGCCTGCGCCGAGCGCCCGAGTGCTGATGTCCTTCGCCCGTTTCATACATGCGCCTGGGAGGAAACAGCGGGAAACAGGGATACGCCTTCTTCGGGCGTCACCTTCTCACGGATGAAGTCAATGCCTGACCGCGATCCGTGCAATGAAGTCTATTGGGGGACTCATGCTCTCATAATCCCATCTCGCAGCCGTGAGAAGGTGGCTCGCGCCTTTTCCGAGTACCGCTTGCCAACGGATGTTACTCTTTGTCTGATGAACGGCAGGGAGCAATTGGAGGTCTACACGGCTTCTGCAAATCTCTTCGTACAACTGCTTCGCACTCATGAGCCTCGCTCCTTCCGCATCGCCGGCTTGCTTTCTTCCTACAAACGCCTCAAGGAACTTCAGCGGCAAATTGGGTGCATGATGGACCAGAATTACGCTGACTTTCATCTCTTTGTTGCAATCAAGGGTATCAGTGAGTTTGATTTTCGTCGCATTCTTGAACCCCAATTCCAACATTTTGTGGACAGCGGCAGGTTGACCATGCGGCTCTTCCCCAATCGAAATCAGCTCTCCAACCTGCTGGATACTGTCAGGGATTTAGATGTAAGCTCCTATGACCTCTTTGCCAAAATTGACGATGACGATATTTATGCTCACGACTATATCTCTCAGCTCAACGAATTTCACAGCATGTTGCCCGGTGGGGTAGGCAGCTATTTCTCGGGCAATGGCGGTTATTACCGGCCGGAGAGGGGGTTCCCTGTCGTCAGCACGGGGCATTTTGGATTTTACGGTCCGACTCTTGTCATCCCGAAGCGCGTTTTGGATCTTCTCTTCAGCTATGAGCAAGAACCCTCGAGCATCTTGGATCATTTTCCTATTGAGGATCACGGCTATTTGTGCTCCTCATTCAGTTTCCGGGAAGATGCTCTGGTGGATTTTATCAATCGTCGTATGGGAGCCTGCAATCGTGCTGTCTATACTAATGTCCAGGGAAAAGAACTTTCAATGATCATCTGTCAGGATACTCCGTCCGTCCTGCGTGGCAGCTACCTCAATCAGGACCTTATGCGCCAAATAAGCGGCACAAAGTTGGATATGAACGCGAATGAATCACTGCTTTATCTCGTACATCCCGACTGGTGCGGTTATCTCAAAATCCTCGGGACAAGGGCTTGCCGTCTCGGCATGAAAGAAGAGGGGAAAGTACTCCATTTTAACAAGGAACAGCTCCTGATCAAGTGGGATCATTGGGGCGAGGAATTATTTGTCAAAAATGGAATGGGTTGCTATATTCTCAGACCACCCACTGAATCATGAGGTGCATGACCCCTTGTCATGAGACTACTGCTATGCACGTAATCCATCCCTCGTGAGTAAACTGCTCGGGATGTCGTAGCTGTAAGTAGCTGCCACCCCACGTGCATCCGTCACGGTAGCGAGATTGTTGTACGCGTCATAGGTCTTCACCGTCCCCTTGCCGTCCGCGTAGGTCTTCTTGAGTTCCAACCCCGTGGCCAAATCGTATTCCCACGTGGTCGTATCCCCCTCCAATCCGCTCGGATCCGTGGAAATCACCTTGCCTGTGGCTCGGTACGTGATCATGGCTTCTTTTACCTTCTGGGCATTCGTCTTTGCTATTCACAGTAAAATTAACCATTATTTATTGTTTTGCCATGCAGGAATCAATTCATAGAACAATTTGAGGTCTTTTTCTGATAGAAGATGTTTAAAATTATATATGATAGATTTTCCTCTAGAAATAGCAAACGGAAAATTGTTGTGCAAAAAACAAAGCACCAAATCTCCATTTTTTCTTTGCACAGAAAGCGCGCACCCATTTAGATTTCTTTCGTTAGAGGGACGAACTCGAGCGATACGACCGTTAATAATACGAGGAGCAGACGCGATTTTCATAGCAGAAACAAGTTGCTCCAAATGTTCCTTGTCGATATCCAACACAAATTGCGTTTCAGCATGATAAAGCACACTAACTTGTTCGGTGTACGTTCCCCCACCGCAAGATAGGAGGGTAAAAGAGCATGCAGGCATAAGAAAGATTTTACTCCTTTTCATTTTCGAAATATATTGACTGTACCACTATATCTATCAGTGGGGATAACCTTGCAAACATCTTTCATAGTTCTCTTCTATTAGATTTTCCATCAAGACTTGGTCCTCGTTACAATAAACTGAAGAAGAAGCCGGAACTCTTTCCTTTAAGCATTCCTTTAAATCGTGCCCAGTTTTCCATTTACACCCACCTATGGTATAGGCCCGCATTTCCCGACAAACGGAATCCTTACAACTAGAGCCGGAGTCTCGTTTAAAACAATCATCAATAGCATGGACTAGCTCGTGTCCAAAAGTATCTTCTGGCGAATCTTGTTCTTCAGTTGCTCCCACACAGCAGTCTATTAGTATTAAAATATGAATAGAGAAATTCCACCACCTGTCAGTGCGAACTTCATAACCATCATCTCCTTCGGCATCTCCACATGTTATATCTAATTTGCATTTTTTTCTGATTTTAGCTATCGTGACTGCATAAGTTTGCATTTTTTTAGCTATGTACTCATTGCACTTGTCGCAGTTAAGTCCCAATTCATCAAGCCTCATAACAACTTGGTTTAATACATAAGAATATAGACTTTTATTACCGTAGACACCTGCTGGATCCCTCCGCGTCCACCTGCCATCGCGAGGGTTGTAATACCGGAAGTTGTAGTAAACGAGCCCTAGCTTGGCATCATACATCTCACTGCTCCACTGGATGGGTTGACTCACCGCTGCCCCATCGGCGGTTCGCCCTTCGGGCAATGCTTCCGCATTGTCCAATCCCCCTCCGATCCCTCGGGGGCTTTGAGTTGTACTCTCATTCTCACGGACTTGTCCGTAGGGAGAGTAGGTGTAGATAGTGCGGATGAACCCTTCCTGGTCGTACAGCTCGCAGATGTTTTTGGTCAGATCCCAACCATACGTGTACCATACGCCGTTCTCGCGGATGGCGAGAGGACGCGTGGCGACAGATTGCGTGGGATCCCAGATGATGAAGCGCAAATCCGGGTGCTCGGCGTGTCCTTCGCGCAGGTCGTAAGCTGCAATTTGCAGGTAGCCTCGGTAGATATAACGCTCGTGCAGAGTTGTTGTGCCATTGGTGACTACTTTCTTCTCAAACCGACGTCCCATGTAATCGTAACCGCAGGTAATGACGGTGCGACCGTCCTCGCTTTCAAACTTGATGGCTCGGTTTTGTCCGTTGTACTGCACCTTCCAGATGCCTGTGCTTGTCTGGATGAGTGTCTGGTTGCCGTCCGCATCGTACTCCGGCGTGAAGTTCTCGCCATTCGTGCTGATGCGCGTGTACTGGTTCAGGTCGTTGGCGGCATAGGTGATGCCCTCGGCTACCTCCTGAGCAATTTCACGATTGCCTATGTTGTCGTAAGCATAGGTGTAGGCATTCTCATCAAGTAGCGCCCCCGTGAGTTCGCTACGTTTATTGTAAGCGAAGGTATCGTTGTGATGAATTGCCTTGTTCGGGTAGCGCGTATCGCGCGTCATCGGTCTTCCCAGCGCATCGTAGTTGTACTGACGTTGCGTCACGAGACTATTGTCTCGTACGTAATCCATGCCCGTGAGCAGGTCGCGCTTCTCTTCGTAACTCTGCGTGAGCGTTACCCCATTCGGCATGACGAGCGATTGCAGCAGGTTACTGCCCGCAAGGTAACCGTAGCGGAATTGATGAACTGTACCCTCATGCGTGAAGCCGGCGGTTTGGATACGTCCCAGTGTGCTGTACGTTGCGGAAGCCTCGCACTGCGATACGCCGTCCTTGAGCAGGGCATAGCCCGTGCTGCGACCATACGCATCCCAATGCTCCTGCAGAGCGTAGTTCGCGCCGGCGATCGGCTGCACATCCTCGTTCGTCTGACCGTAGTGGTCGTAGCTGATGCTGCGCTCGCCGGAAGCGTCCTGCACACTTACCGTTTGCCCGAGGAAATTGTAGGTAAACTTCTGTGCGGGCGTGTCGTCGCTGAAGTCGATCCCCGTGAGCAAACCTCGCGGGATGTCATAGCTGTAAGTAGCTACCACCCCACGCGCGTCCGTCACGGTGGAGAGATTGTTGTACGCATCATAGGTCTTCACCGTCCCCTTGCCGTCCGCGTAGGTCTTCTTGAGTTCCAACCCCGTCGCCAAATCGTACTCCCACGTGGTCGTGTCGCCCTCCAATCCGCTCGGATCCGTGGAAATCACCTTGCCCGTCACACGGTACGTGGTGAGGCGAGTGAGGTTATCCGCATCATCGTAGCCGAAGGTCGCGGGCTGCACACCCGTACCGTATTCGGCTACCTTGCGGTTCCTCAGGTCATACTTGGAAAAGGTCGAGGAACCCAAGGCATTGACAACCAAACTCGGTTGCGTGTTGTCGAGTTGGTAGTGCGTTTTCGTGGTGTTACCGGCGGCATCGGTCACGCTGACGGTGCGCCCGAGCAGGTCACTCTGCGTGGTTGTCGTGTTGCCCCGTCCATCGGTCTGCTTGAGTTCGAGCCCTTCTGTCGTGTAGCGGCGGGAGGCGGATGTCTGTACGCCAACCGTATCCCTCGAACTCATCGTGAAGCCATCGACGATTCTCGCCGTGGCGGGCAACGGACTGG